>CAYOWM010000090.1:0-6370 GCA_964407635.1 uncultured Flavobacteriaceae bacterium | reverse complement strand
CTAAAAAAGATATTATTACAAAATCCGTTAAAGAAACGGTTGCCTTTTTAGAAAAACAACATGGCGATTTGATAAGCAATTGGAAATGGAAAAACGTACATATTGTTACACACGAACATCCGATAGGTACAAAATTAAGTTTTTTAGGTTTAAATTTTAACGTTGGTCCTTTTCCGATAAACGGAGGAAATGAAGTGCTAAACAATCAAATTTTTCATCCAAATGGTAGTGGTTTTTATAAAGTTACTGGTGGTCCTTCTACAAGACGAATTGTAGATTTTAACGATGTAGAAAATTCCGTAGCAATTATTCCGACAGGACAATCAGGAAATGTATTTAGCAAACACTATAAAGACCAAGCTGAAAAATTTGTAAATGGCGAATTCTACAAAATGCTAATCAATAAATCTGAAATACTAAAACTAAAAGATAAATTAGTACTAAAACCAAAATAATTTCTAAAATAAATTAATGGATACATATCCTATTTTCAACAAGCAAAACAAATCGCTTTTAGCCAAACACCTTAGCAAAGAAGTATTTGAAAAATTAAAGGATACCAAAACAAAAAACAATTTTACGTTATTCGATGCCATACAATCTGGCATCAAAAATAAAGATAGTAATATTGGTGTTTACGCAGGTGATTTAGAATCGTATGATAAATTTGATTTACTATTTAATCCAATTATAAAATCATATCATAATTTTTCAAAAACAAATACACATAGTAGCAATTTAGATAGCACCAATTTAAAAATTAATCCTTTAGATAGTTCCTATATTATCTCTACACGTATTCGTGTTGGTAGAAACCTAAAAAAATTTCCACTAGGAACAATTATTAATAAAGAACAACGAAACGAAGTAGAACAACTAGTAAGCAATACGTTGCTAAATTTTAAAGATGAATTGGCTGGAGATTATTATCCGTTATATAAAATGGATAGTACTACAAAAAACAGACTTATTCAAGATCATTTTTTATTTAAAAATGCCGATAGATTTTTAGAAGCAGCAGGACTAAACCGAGATTGGCCTTACGGAAGAGGCATTTTTCACAATAAAAACAAAACTTTTTTAGTATGGGTAAACGAAGAAGACCAACTACGTATTATTAGTATGCAAAAAGGAGGCGATATTAAAATGGTTTTCAATCGCTTAGTAAAAGCCATAAAAAAAATAGAAAAAGAGCTTTCGTTTCTATACCACAACCGTTTAGGCTATATTTCAAGTTGTCCAACAAATTTAGGAACTGCTATGCGAGCAAGTGTACACATCAAATTACCTAAACTAAGCACTAACGAAAAATTATTAAAACAAATTACTGACACATATCATTTGCAAATCAGAGGCGTTCATGGCGAACATTCTACAGAAAAATCTGCTATTTTAGACATCAGTAACAAACGCAGATTAGGCGTTACCGAAATACAATGTGTACAAGATTTATATAACGGAGTTACAAAACTTATCGAAATTGAAAAATCAATTTAAAACATGTTTTATGGTAAAATATTTTAAAATTATCCTGCTACTAAGTTTTATAACAACATTTTCGCAAAATAAAAAAATAGATAGCTTAGAATTTATTTTAAATACACATTTGCAAAGAGATAGCCTACGCGTAGATATATTAAATAAAATTGCTTCGGAATTATATCAAAATGATAAAGAAAAAGCTTCTAAATTAATTACAGAAGCCATTACAATATCCGATAGCCTAAATTACAACAAAGAAAAAGCCGAAAGTCTGTATGTTTTAGGTAAAATTCATACTGCTCAATATAAATTAGATCAAGCAAAAAAAGAAATAGAACAAGCCTTAAAATTATTTAAAACACAAAATAATAAATTAGGAATTGCAAAAAGCTTAAATCATATTGGTGTTATTTATTTTTACAAAAACGAATATGAAAATGCTTTAGAATATTTTTACAAAGCTTTAGAAAAAAACAAAGACTTAAAAAACAATATTATACGAGCAAATTCGTATAACAATTTAGGAATTATTTTTAACAACCAAGGCAAACTTACGGATGCTGTTACATATTACAATAAAGCAATTAAAATATACAAAGAATTAAACGAACTTAAACGTTTAGCTGTTACATTAAACAATATAGGAATTATTTATATTAACAAAAAAGAATACAATAAAGCAACAGAATTATACAAAGAATGTTTACAAATTAATTTAAAATTACACAACGATTACCTTATTGCACACTCATACAACAATTTAGGATATTTACACAATGAAATAGGTAATTATAATAAAGCTAATTTTTATTATTTAGAAGCACTGCAAATCAATAAAAAAATAAAAAATAAAACAGGAATTTGCACCTCCGAAAATGGTATAAGTCGTATTTTAATAAAATTAGGTGATTATAAAAATGCTTTAAAACATTTACAAAACAGTAAAAAAGTAGCAGATAAATTTTCTATGTTACAATATCAAATGGAAATATCCGAACTATTTTCAGATTTGTATTACAAAAAAAAGGACTATAAAAAATCATTATTTCACTATAAAGAATTCAAAAAAAATTACGATTCAATGTTTACCTTAGAATCGAATAGTCGTTTTTCAGTATTAGAAAAAAAATTCAAATTCAAAGAAAAAGAGCTACTAGCAAAAGAAAAAGAAATTAAATTAAAAGAACAAGTCAAAAAAACAAATGAAAAATTAGAGAAAACAACACGACAAGTTACATACGCAGGTGTTACGCTAATTGTACTACTTATTACTTTCATCTTTATTCTTTACCATTCACGAATAAAGCGATTATCTACTGAATATCAAAAAATAGCATTAGAACAGAAATTACTACGTTCGCAAATGAAACCACACTTTGTTTTTAATTCATTATCTGTTTTACAAGGCATTGTTTTACAAAAAGAGTATCACAAAGCACACACCTATATATCCAAATTTTCAAGATTACTACGTAAAATTTTAGAAAACTCTAGAGAGGAAATTGTAAATTTAGAAACCGAAATAAATATTATTGAAAATTATATATTTTTAAGAGATATGAGTAGCAACCATTCGCAATGTACCTATAAAATTACCGTTGCTAAAAATATAGATGCAAAAAACATTTTTATTCCGCCAATGATTGTACAACCAATTGTAGAAAATGCTTTTGAACACGGATTTGTAGAGGCAAACAAAAAATATCACTTAGAAATAGATTTTAAATTTAAAAATGCAAATTTAACGTGTACCATTACAGATAACGGAATTGGATTACAAAATAAAATGAATTCAAATAGCTCCGAAAAAAAATCCATCTCATCTACCATAATTTTAGAACGATTACATCTGTTTTCAGTAAAATATAAAAAAGAATACAGCTTAAAAATTATAGACCGAAAAGAATTTGGTAAAGAAGGAACAAAAGTAGTCTTATTATTACCATATAAAATTATTGAAAATGATTAAAGCATTAATTGTCGAAGACGAACATTATATTAGTAAAGGACTTCACATATTAATTGAAAGTCTACATAAAAATATCCAAATAATTGGTATATCTCCTTCTGTAAAAGATGCTATTGAAAAAGCAAATAGACTAAAACCAAATCTTGTTTTTTTAGATATAAAATTACTAGATGGCACTGGTTTTGATTTTTTAGAAAAAACTATTCATAAAAAATTCAAAACAATTTTTATTACCTCGTATGACGAATATGCTATTCAAGCCTTAAAAGCAGGTGCAATTGACTACATTTTAAAACCAATTGACATAAACGAATTAGACGAAGCTATCGATAAAGTATTAAAAGATACAAAAAAAGAAGAAACTATTAATTTGCAAAATAAAATTGTACTACATTTTTTAAGTGAAACACAAATTGTAGATTTAAACAAACTCTTATATTGCAAATCACATAAAGGATATACTACATTTTTTATGGAAAATGGTAAAGAATATCTAACTTCTAAACCTTTAAAAGAATACGAAATTATTTTGAGTGAAAATAATTTTATTCGATCGCATCAATCGTATTTTGTAAATTCAAATTACATAGACAAATTTGATAGTAAAAATAAAATTATTTACCTAAAAAACAGTACTTCAATACCTGTTTCAGCTAGGAAAGTAACTACCATAAATTTATTATTACATAAAAATTAATTATTTTTAATTACATTAAGAATATTTTAATAAAAAAGTAAATAAATAACAATATAACAACCTTAAAACCATAAATAACGAAAATACATTACATTATAACGAATATATATTTACTAAAAAAAATAAAACTATTTTAACGTACCTTTGAGGTGTCTTAAAAATACATAAAAGTTCACATTTTGAGGGGAATGTTTCAAATTACTATTTTTAAGACTTTTTCTTTTTCATGAAAAACCTTGTCAATTGTAATTGACAAGGCTTTTTTTACTAAATTCAATAAATATATTTTTTCAAAACTGTAACAAATAAATACCTATCTTGTCTTTAAGATAGAAACGATATTTTGCAAACAAAAAAACAAGACATAGCTAAATTATTAGAGCAGTGTTTACAAGGAAAACATAGTGCTCAACTAGAAATATATAAGTGTTATTACAAAGCTATGTACAACACTGCTCTTCGGATTTTAAACGATCGTTTTGAAGCCGAAGACATTATGCAAGAGTCGTTTCTTACAGCATTTTCAAAGTTGGGCACTTTTAAATCGGAATCTAAATATGGTGATGCTCTTGTTCCGTTTGGCTCGTGGCTAAAAAGAATTGTAATAAATAAAAGTTTAACACAATTAAAAAAGAATAAAAAATTAAGCAGTTGGCAACAAAATTCCGAAACAATTGAAAATTTAAGTATCGTAGAAGAATATGACGAAAAAGCAGATTTTTCAAAAATTAAAGCAAAGGAAGTTTTAGAAGCCATACAAACTTTAAAAACAAATTACAAAACTGTTCTAACACTTAGCTTAATCGAAGGATATGACAACGAAGAAATAGCAGAAATATTAAATATCACCAACCAAAGTGTCCGAACAACCATATCAAGAGCAAAAAGTAAACTAAAAAAAATACTACTAAAAAACTAAATTATGAATTTAGAATCTAAAATAAACGAACTTAAAAACCAATTGGATTTGGCAGAACCAAATATTGGCCATTTTAATAGATTTGAAGCAAAATTAAAAGGAAATCTTTCTAAAAAAAAGAAACCTAATTACTATAAATTTATTGCAATAGCTGCTTCATTAGTATTACTTATAAGCATTGGTTTTAATGTATTTCAAGCAAATAATAAAGGTGTGGAATTAGCAGATATATCTCCTAAAATGAAAGAAACACAAACCTATTTTGCAACTGTCATACAAGAGGAATTAACTAAAATTGAAAAACAAAAAAACACTAACAATACTAAAATTATTAACGATGCGATGTCGCAACTAAACAACTTAAAAATCGAATACCAAAACCTAACTATTGAACTTAAAAATAATAAAAATAAACAAGCTCTCATCTTTGCAATGATTGCAAATTACCAACAACGAATAGAAGTATTGCAAAATTTATTGCAAGATTTAAGTACAATTAAAAACATTAAAAACAATAACTATGAAAACAATAATATATAAAATAACCATAATATTAATACTACTTCCGTTAGTTTCCTTTTCGCTAAATGCTGAAAAACGCATCGAAAAAAAGAAAACCATAAAAAAAGAATTTGACGTAAATACAAATGCAACGATTAACATTAATAACCGATACGGAAATGTAGATATTACCACTTGGAATGAGAATAAGGCTACCTTCGAAATAATCATTACTGTCAAAGGTAGAGATGAAGGTGCTGTGGAAGAAAAATTAGACGATATTACCGTAAGTTTTGACGAACATTCTCAAGAAATTGTAGTAAAAACGCATATATCCAGTAAATCTAAAAGTTGGTTTTCGTGGTTTGGATCTAACAATAACCTTAACTATAAGATAAATTATATCGTTAAAATGCCAAAATCCAACAACCTAACTATTTACAACGATTACGGAAACATATACCTAAACGAAATTGACGGAAAAACAAACATTAATTGTGATTACGGAAAAATTGTTTTAGGAAGTTTAAACAATTCCGATAACAAAATAAACACCGATTACTCTAGAAATTCTAGCATTGAATTTATCAAATCTGGTAGTATTGATGCAGATTACTCCTCTTTTAGTATTGATGCTGCAAAAAACATTGTACTAAATGCCGATTATACTACTAGTAATTTTGAAAATATCGAAAAACTAGAATACAATTGCGATTATGGAAAACTAAGCGTAAAAAATGCCAATTACATTATTGGCGAAGGCGATTATTTATCCATGCAATTTGGTAAAATATTTAAAGAA
>CAYOWM010000089.1:1543-6386 GCA_964407635.1 uncultured Flavobacteriaceae bacterium | reverse complement strand
ATTATCTAAAACACCTTTACCAACAGCTTCTTTACTTAGCAAAATAGAAATCATTTTTAATCTTAAATACGGAATACTCATATACACATATCCACCATTTCCCATTTTTTCTCCCCAAGAATTTTTGACTTTAAAATATAAATTATTTTTTTGGTCAATTACTGTACCTACTACATGCATTAAATGATCATCCGTAGTATCGTAATTTTCAAATTCTTGTTGTCTGTATGCTTGACTTACTTCTTTTTCTTCTACAATTTCGGTAAGCGAAAGCATATTTTCTGTTTCCGATTTTGGCAATACTGCAATTCCTTTTTTTGCATTAAAAGTTTTTTCGGAAACATCTACATCTAAAGCAATAGTATATCCGTTATTTATTGCATTTACCATTACTTTAATTAACGTATCGATATCTAAATTATACATACTTCCATTTGAAAAATTATCTGGTATATTTAGTACAAATTTTTCGCCAAATGGCACGTGTGAAAAAGAAGTCAAAGTAATGTATTCTTTCGGATTAAATTTCATTTTTGCAGCAAATTGTTTTGGTGTAAATTTTTTGCCATCAAACATAAATTCTTTTGGAATCTCTCCAATTTCAGCGTCTAAAATTTTAGCTACATCTTTTTTCCAATTTGGGTGTTCTGAATTTTTTCCGTTTTTTATATAATCGTCTAAAATTGGTTTAATTTTTTTGATAATTTCGGAGTGGTTATAAATTTTTTGTCCGTCTTTTAAACCACTAAAAGCTTGTTCGGTTACTAAGCCGTTATCTCTAATAGAATTAATAACATCGTGTGCCAAACCTCCTTCGCTAAATTGTATTTTTCCTTGACGCATAACATAATTCCACGCTTTGTCATCATAGGTATTTCTAACGGTAAACATTTCGGAAATATCTACCATTTGCTTTGTTTTTCGGTAAATTTCACTTTCGATAAATGAGGATGTAGAAAAACTCCAGCAAGTACCTGTTCTGCCTTGACTTTTCACATTACTAGCTTCAATATCTTTAATAGTTTTAAAGTTGTATTTTTGAGCAAATGTAACGCTACTGATTAATAAAATTAGTATAAAAAAATTTGTTTTCATTGTATATGATGGTTTTAATTATTATCGTTATTTTCTTCTTCTGGAGTTTCTTCTTCGGTTTCTTTTTGTGGTTCTTTTTCTTTCTTTCGGAGTTCTAAAATACGTTCTACATTTTGGTAATAGCCATCTTTATTTGGATCGTCTGCTGAAATTTTAGCATAACCATTTTTATAATATTTTAATGCTCGTTTATAATCTTTTCCGTCTTCGTAATATTTACCAATATAGTAATCGCCAATTGGTGAATCTGGATATAAACGGTTAATCATTTTACCAAATTCCTCTAAATAATCGCCATTTTCTTTATCTATAATAATACCTTCAATGGCAAAAATATCACGTTCTCGTATTTTTATATTTGCTCCGAAAAGGTATTCAATATCTACGTATTTTTTTTCTAAATATTCAATAGCTTCTGGTGGCGACATATGTGCTATTTTATTTTTGTATTCTTCTTTTGAAATTGCGGAATACTGATCAAAAATAAATGCCAACGATCTTGAAATTCCTTGTCCGATAGAAGCAACTTTAGTTGAATTATTAAGCTCATCATAAAAATAATTAAAGTTTTTATTTTGCGAAGTTTTTAATAAGGCATCAATATCTTTAACTATTTTTTGCTTTTTTTTACCATTGTAATCTCCTGAAACAATATAGTAATATAAATTAAATTCTATATTTGGAATTTTTTGTAGTAGCATTGTTTTAATATCTAAAGCATATTTAGGATTTAGATTAACATAGGCTTCAAAAGCTGGTTCTTTTTCTATTAAAAAATAATTGATAAAATTTGCGGTTAAGGTATTTCCAACAATGGTTTTAAATGGTGAAATTCGGTAATTTGCATCCATATAATTTAGCACTTCGTTTCGTATAAATTTATAAAATTTTGCACCTTCTTCGGTAGGCATAGAAGTAACCTTGTTGTAAGAACAATCTTGATACCGTTCGCGATTTTGGTTTTGTACGATTCCTACAACTATTTGCTCTGGTGCTTTATCTTTATTTGCAAATAATTTAGCATTTGCTACATAAATATCAAAAAGATATTCGCTGTCTAATACAATGGTTAATGGATAAATCCTATCTGGATTGTCTTTATACGATTTCGGAACGGCAATTTTTATAAGTCTTGTTGTATTTAATTCATCGGAATCAAACTCTTTTACAAAAATTTCTTGTGAAAAAATAGTACTATAAAAAAAGAGTGCTAGTAAAGGTATAAAATAATTTTTCATAAGTATATATAATTTTTTAAAGTGCCAAGATACTACTTTTTAATAAATGTTATATCTTTACAACGAACAAAATTATCTAAAATTATGCCAAAAATAAATTGGAAAACCGCAAAGGAATACACCGATATTACCTATAAAAAGTGTAACGGTGTTGCACGAATTGCCTTTAACAGACCTAATGTTAGAAATGCTTTTCGACCAAAAACTACATCGGAATTACTAGATGCTTTTTACGATGCTCATGAGGATACAAGTATCGGAGTAGTTTTATTAAGTGCCGAAGGGCCTTCGTCAAAAGATGGTATTTATTCGTTTTGTAGTGGTGGCGATCAACGTGCAAGAGGTAAGGAAGGGTATGTTGGTGAGGATGGCTATCATCGGTTAAATATTTTAGAAGTGCAACGATTAATTCGCTTTATGCCTAAAGCTGTTATTGCAGTTGTGCCTGGTTGGGCAGTTGGTGGAGGACATAGCTTACACGTAGTTTGCGATTTGACTTTAGCTTCTAAAGAACATGCTATTTTTAAACAAACCGATGCAGATGTTACTAGTTTTGATGGTGGTTACGGCTCCGCATATCTTGCAAAAATGGTTGGACAGAAAAAAGCTCGTGAAATTTTCTTTTTAGGAAGGAATTATTCTGCACAAGAAGCTTATGAAATGGGAATGGTAAATGCTGTTATCTCACACGATAAATTGGAAGAAACTGCTTACGAATGGGCTCAAGAAATTTTAGAAAAATCGCCAATTTCGATTAAAATGCTAAAATTTGCCATGAATTTAACCGATGATGGTATGGTTGGACAGCAAGTTTTTGCAGGTGAAGCAACACGATTGGCTTATATGACCGAAGAGGCACAAGAAGGTAGAAATGCTTTTCTTGAAAAACGAAAACCTAATTTTGATAAAAAATGGATTCCTTAATTTGAGTTGGCAGTGTTTAGTTGGCAGTAGGCAGTAGGCAGTAGGAAGTAGGCAGTTAGTAGTTGGTAGCTAGTTGGCAGTGTTTGGTAAATACTTTTGCGGATTTAAGGTATTACATAAGAACTTCAATTTTTTTTAAATTTTCATCGTAAAGACCAATTAGAATACTTTCTCCTGAATTATCAATTTTAAGACCTCCGTATTTTGCTTTTTCAAATTTTTTAGCATTGCCTTCTTGAAAAAAATACGATTCTGCTCCGAAATTGATATTCCATTTGTCCGAAGTATAGTGTATTAAATATTCATCACTTTTTAATGGTGTGGTATTATTTTGTAATCGTATTTTTTTTGCAATTCCTTTTTCGGAAAGTTTAACTACACAGTAACCTTGTTTGGCAATCGTATCTAATTGTAAATTTCTTGCAATTTCATATCGTAAACGCATATAATCGCCTTGTATTAAAGATCTAGGATCGACAGGTGCAAGTTTTAATAAAACTAAAGTTCCTTCCGTTAAGGTTTTTTCTTTCTTTAGTACAGATTTGTTAAATAATACTACTAAAATTAGTAAATTTATTAGAATTATAATGTTCTTATATTTTTTCATTTTTTGTAGATTTTAAAATTAAAAAATAGAGTATAAGAAATAAAACACCAGAGCTAAAAAGTAAAATGGATTTTGTTAATAGCGTAAAATGTAAGTCGTAATAAAATTGTGAAATGAAATAAATCAAGGATAAAATACCAAGCACTATTCCTATTTTATAGTTGGTATAAAAACTAAGTAGAATTAATAAAATTGCACCTAATATTGAAGGTGAAATAGATGTTGCACTCAAAATTAAAACACTTATAATATAGATATTAATTTTGGTTTGTTGCTGCTGAATTTTTAAGGTATTTAGTATTTTGTAAATAACAAAAATAGTCGCTAAAATTAAGATAGCAGAAAAGAACCAAACCCAATTGGTTTGAATTTTGTAAAAATGTCGCAAACCAAAAAATCCTAAACTAAATAAAAAGGAAACCACCAATCCGATTTGTAATGCCTTATACGATTTGGATATTTTAGTGATTAAAACCAATTTTGCCTCTTGTAAAAAAACAGAAAGCAAAGCTAGTACAATTAAAACATTATAAAGATGTATTAAGGTGTATGTTTTGTTTAAAAACACCAATAAAATAACCAAACTACCAGTAACGGTTAAAACCGAAAGGAAAGAAAAAATATAATTATTAGTAAGTGTAAAAGCTACAATACCAATACATAAGGTTAAAAAGGCAACTATATTTGGATTTACATCAAGTTCAATCAAACCAAGGCTAAGTAGCGTTATTCCTACTACATATATAGAAATACTAAAGGTATCGGTAAGAACAGTTTTTGAATTTTTATTTAAAAATATTGCAAAAATAACAAAGGTAAATCCTGTAAATGTAAGTGCAATTTCCGAAGAATATATTCCAGATAAAAACAACAAACCTACAAAGGCTAATGTACCTATAAAACCACCAATAATCGAAAGTATTTTTACAGCAATACTAGTATGGTTGTCATATAGTTGCTTGTATTCTTTAAGAATATC
>CAYOWM010000089.1:0-1443 GCA_964407635.1 uncultured Flavobacteriaceae bacterium | reverse complement strand
AAAATATTTTCAAACCAATTCGGAATTTTAAAATTTCGTTCTTTAAAAAATAAAGTGAAAAACAAGAATATAGCATTCCCAAAACTATAAATTGTATAAAGCATCATACTAGAAAAATCAGAAGAAACTTGTTTGACATACAAACTAAAAGTAAGATTAATCAACACAATAAAAAGCAACCACAACGGAGCAAAATCCGAAACAAAAACCCAAACAGCAATCGCTAAAGTCCAACCAAAGAAAAAATCATAGGCATTAGCTCCTGTTTGGTAAATTTGCCCAAAAACAGCAAATAAAACACCAACTAAAATGCTAATTCCTGTTAATAAAACATTTTTAAAAAGCGATTTAATTTTACTAAAAACAGCAATTAATGTTAGTGTAATTATCAAAAATTCTACTAAGCCAATTTTGGCAAATTTGTGTAAATCATCCCAATTGTAGGCAAAGAAAAATAAAATTCCAGCAATGCTAAAACCTACACCAAGACTTAAAAATAAAATTTGTAAAAATTTACGCCAAGATGTCGCATCAGAATACACGTATTTCTCTAAAAAAAATAGAATAGTATTTTCTTTCCAATTACTATTTCGGCTAATTATATGGATGTCCTTTCTATCTAATTTTTCCATCATTAAAAATTATTTTGTAAAAGTACAGTAAATTTTCCGATAGCATAATAAATTACGTATTTTTGCCCTTTAAAATAAAAAAATGAGTCTAAAACAACAAATACAAAATTCCGTTATTGAAGCAGTCAAGAATATTTTTGACAAAAATATAGAAAATGTTGATTTTCAAGAAACTAGAAAAGATTTTGAAGGAGATATCACTCTTGTAGTATTCTCTTTGTTGCGACACATAAAAGGAAATCCTGTAGAAATCGGAACTAAAATTGGCGAATATTTAGTACAAAATAACGATTTGGTAACCAATTTTAATGTGGTAAAAGGGTTTTTAAATCTTGTAATTGCCGATTCTTATTTTTTAAATACTTTTAAAAACGCTTTTGCGGAAGATAATTTCGGTTTCCAAAACCAAGCTTCCCAAGATGCTGTAATGGTAGAATATTCCTCGCCAAACACCAATAAACCGTTGCACTTAGGTCATATTCGTAACAATTTACTTGGTTATGCTGTTGCCGAAATTTTAAAAGCATCTGGTAAAAAAGTATATAAAACCCAAATAATTAACGATAGAGGAATCCATATTTGTAAATCTATGTTAGCATGGAAACGATACGGAAATAACCAAACACCAGAAAGCACTGGTTTAAAAGGCGATAAACTAGTAGGAAATTACTATGTAAAATTTGACCAAGAATATAAAAAAGAAATTTCTGATTTAGTAGCAAACGGAATGGATACCGAAATTGCAAAAAAACAAGCTCCTATTTTACTTGAAGCACAAAAAATGCTACAAAAATGGGAGTCTGGTGATGCT
>CAYOWM010000088.1:0-6421 GCA_964407635.1 uncultured Flavobacteriaceae bacterium | reverse complement strand
TGCTACCAAAACATTTAGATGAAAAAGTAGCAAAATTACACTTAGAAAAAATAGGTGTAGAATTAACCGAATTGCGTCCAGATCAAGCATCATATATTGGTGTAACTGTTGAAGGCCCTTATAAACCAGAACATTATAGATACTAATTGTATTGAAAATATTCTAATTTAAAAAAACATTCGCATTTTAAAATGCGAATGTTTTTTGTTTTTAAACAATAATACCATTGTGAGGTGCAAAATTATCTGTAAATTTGCAACGAACAAGGTTGGCAATCGTAATAGTTGCTATTAAAAGGGAATACCGTTTGAATCGGTAACAGTTCCCGCTGCTGTGTTCTCTAAAAAATGTTAAACACAAAGCCACTGTTTTGTAATGGGAAGGCGTTTAACGTAATAGAGTAAGTCAGAATACCTGCCTTTTTCAAAAATAACATCCAAGGCTTTCGGGAATAAAAGCACAGGTTGTTCGTACTTTCGTAGGAGCTATCTATCTATTTTTTCTCGTTTTTTTTTGGAATAAATTATTAATTAAACAAATTTATTTAACATGAAAAAACAACTACTTTTAACAACATTATTTTTAGTAAACTTTTTATTTGCACAAACTACCGTAGATTTTGAAGGTTTAACCGTTCCAGCTTCTGGTTTTTTTAACGGAGCGACCGAATACACAGGAACTGGCGATCCGCAAATGATTTATTATTCCGATAACGGAGCAAATCTATATGTAAACTATGCAGATACAGGAGCGTATGATTATTGGAATGGTTTTTCGTACTCCAATCAAACCGATTTAACCACAGCATCTTGGACAAATTATTCGGCATATTCACCTAATGGTGGAGGAGCAAATGGCTCATCAAATTACGTAATTGCCTATCTTTACGGAGGTGAAACAATAACATTTGATAGTCCTGCAACCGTTGCCTCTATGGCAATAACTAATTCCGTTTGGGCATACCATTATATGAATGGTTCGGACGGAACAGGAACAGGAACCTATGTGGCAGACGATTACTTTACCTTAACCATAACCGCAGTTTTAGCAGATGGTAGTTTTGGAAATTCTCTAGATTTTCAATTAGCAGATTTCACCAACGGAAATGCGTATATTATAGACGATTGGACAAATGTAGATCTAAGCTCTTTAGGTGAAGTTAGTGGATTAAAATTTCAACTTGCATCAGCACCATCTGATAATGGGTATACTCCAAAATATTTTTGTATGGACAATATTGTTACAGCAACTGCTTCCGTTTCTCAAAATTTATCCAAAAATAATATAAACGTATTTCCAAATCCTTCTTTAGGAATGTTTAAAATTTCTAATGTTGCCAATGCAAATATCACTATTTTTGACCTTAACGGAAGGCAAATTCTTTCTAATCCAAACTATTCTGAAAATCAAAATATAGATTTAAGTGATTTTAATTCAGGAATTTATTTTGTAAAAATAGAAAAAGACAATCAAGTAATAACCAAAAAACTACTCTTAAAATAATATAAAAATGAATAGAATTATCTTTATTATTTGTCTGTTTATTACATTAACAAAAAGTTCGGCACAAAGTTTCCCTCCACAAGTCGGTTTTACAGGAACAACAGCAATTCATAAAGATAATTCTGTTTTTATAGAATGGGCAACTAGTGTAAATATTACCTTAGGATACCAAAATATTGCAAATATATCTAGTGGTTTTGCCAATTTTGGCTCAGAAAATGATGCAATAGGAATAGCAGATGGCACACCAAACATCGTAAGTTTAGGTGATGGTGGAGAAGCAATTGTGCAATTTGAACATGCCATAACAAACGGAAATGGCTACGATTTTGCTATTTTTGAAAACGGATTTTTAGAACAAGAAGGTGCAGAACTAGCATTTTTAGAACTAGCTTTTGTAGAAGTTAGCACAGATGGCATAGAATACGTTCGATTTCCTGCAATTACCGAAATAGATGCTACAAACCAAATTGATGGTTTCGGATTTATTAATGCAAGATATTTACATAATTTTGCAGGAAAATATATAAATAATTACGGAACACCTTTTGATTTACAAGATTTACTTCCGTTAATTTCAGGAACAACCGTAGATTTAAACAACATTAATTACATAAAAATTATAGATGTAATCGGAACAATTGATACAAATTTTGCTACCTATGATAGTCAAAATAATATCGTAAACGATCCATATCCAACCGAATTTGCTTCAGGAGGTTTTGATTTAGATGCAGTTGGTGTAATACACAATACAACTACAAATGCAGTTAATGGTAACACTATAACTCCAATACAAATATATCCAAATCCAACAGTAGATGTTTTATATATTAAAACAACTTTTTCGCAAAATTTTACCGTTGAAATATACACTTTAAATGGCAAAAAATTATTCCAAGCAAAAAACACAACACAAATAAATCTGAGCAAACTTAATAAAGGAATTTATTTTGTTAAAATAATTTCAAAAGAAAACACGTATAAAACGAAAATTGTAAAATTGTAATTTTTGCATTATAAAAATACTAATTTTAGGCTTAATTTTAGTATTTAAATACTAATTTTAGGCTTAATTTTAGTATTTAAAAATTGATTTTTATATATTTGTATTCTAATTTAATAAAAATGTACACTAGAACGATACTAAAAAGTATAGAAGAATGGTTACAATCTAAAGAGATAATCATTTTATATGGTGCAAGACAAGTAGGAAAAACTACTTTGTTAGAAAAAATAGTTTCTAAAATAGATAATTCCATAATATATAATTGCGAATTGCCACATGTTGCAGAAATTTTAGAAAATAAAAATATGAACCAAATAAAACTACTTTTAGAAAATTATAGTTTGGTAGTGTTTGATGAGGCTCAAGTAATTAAAAATATAGGTCAGGTTCTTAAACTTATTTATGATGATAAATCAACTAGCACAAAATTAATAGTTACAGGTTCTAGTAGTTTCAAATTAGCAAATAAAATAATAGAACCTTTAACAGGACGGAATATAACTTTTAAACTTTTTCCACTATCTTTAAAAGAAATACAAAGTAAGCACAATTGGTTATGGTTTAAAGAAAATTTAGATCAGCTACTTATTTATGGTTCTTATCCAGAAATAGTAGATTTAAAAACGAGTCATAAGAGACTAAAGCTAATGCAACTAGCTTCTGATTATCTATATCAAGATGTACTTAGTTATCAAAATTTGCGTAATCCTAATCTTTTACGAAAATTGTTAAAAGCTTTAGCCTTACAAGTAGGCTCACAAGTATCATATAATGAACTAGCAAATTTGCTTAAAGTAAATGCAAAAACAATAGAAAAATATATAGATTTATTAGAAAAAAGTTTTGTTATATATGCCTTGCCATCGTTTAGTAAAAATATACGAAACGAAATAAAAAAATCTAAAAAATTCTTTTTTTATGATTTAGGAATTCGCAACGCCATACTTAACAATTTCTCTAATCTTGAAAATAGAAATGATATAGGTATGTTATGGGAAAATTTTTGCATTAACGAAATTATAAAAAATGATGTTTATGCTTTTATAAATTCAGAATTTTATTTTTGGCGTACCTATGACGGTGCAGAAATTGACCTTATTAAAACCAATCAAGGAAAAATAGTTGCCCACGAATTTAAATGGAATGCAAATAAACGATACCGATTTCCAAAAAGTTTTTTGGAAACATATAAAGTAGAGAAAACTAGTAAAATAAGCCCTAACAATTTAGAAACATTACTGTAATATTATAAATCCGCAAAAAATATTTGCATAGCTTTAGCTGTGCAAATATTTTTGTTCATTGAATAAGAAAAAAATAATTCATTTTCTATTTCAGCACTTTAATATCAGTTAAGTATCAAAACTGTGCTACACCAATACTAACGCACATGTTGACTTTTCGTTACGAAAACCTTTGCGATTTAAGGTAATATAAAAGAATATTGTCTTTATATAGACAACAATATTTTTATTTGCGTTCTAAAAATTCTATTTTAAAAATTATTTGTACTTTTACAAATCTTATTATACAATAATTTAAAGAGTAAACAGTTTATTTAGTACAAAAATTATATTTTGAAAAAAAACATAAATTTATACCTTGCAATTTTCATAATATCTATGATATTTTGGAGTTGCTCTACCCAAAAAAACACATTTATAAGTCGTGCTGTGCATACTACAGCAGCAAAATACAACGTACTTTATAACGGAAAAGTAGCGTTTGAAAAAGCAAAAAAACAGCTTGACGATGCTTATAAAGATGATTTTACAAAATTATTACCAATTGAACCATTAAAAATAGAAGAAGAAAAAATTTTAGCTTTACCAACAGCACCAAACTCAAAAATGGCAACTAAGAGCAAAGCCGCAAGTAAAAGTATTGGAAAAGGAAATAGAAAAGGAAGTTCTAATAAAGATATAAGTGGAGGTGGAAAAACAACTTCTAAATCCACAGCAACTGGTTTTGCTAGAGCAGAAGAAAAAGCTGTGAAAGCTGTGCAAAAGCATTCGATTAATATCGGAACAAAAGAAAAAAACAAACAAATTGATGATGCCTATTTTTTATTAGGTAGAGCAAGATACTACGATCAACGATTTGTTCCTGCTTTAGAGACTTTTAAATATATGATTAAAAAATATCCTAAATCCAATCTCTTTGAACAGGCACGAATTTGGGAAGCCAAAACCTTAATTAGATTAGGACAAGAGGATGATGCCATATACAAACTAGAAAAATACCTTTTAAAACAAAAAGATATTCCGGAAAATATTCAAGATGCAGCACATACAGCATTAGCAATGGCATATCTAAAACAGGATAGTATCCAACAAACAATAAATCACCTAAACCAAGCTTTAGCAGTTACTAAAAAGAATGTTAATCAAGCAACTAGAAATGCTTTTGTACTAGGACAATTATATCGTAATGAAAGTAAAATAGATTCCTCAAATATGGTTTTCGATAAAATTGCGAACGATAAAAAAGCACCATATCGTTTTCAAATTTATGCAAAAATTGAACGTGCAAAAAACTATAATAAAGATACCGATGATACAGCTTTAATGCTAGAAGAACTAGAAAAATTAACTAAAAATAGAGATAATAGACCTTTTTTAGATGGAATTTTTTATCAAATAGGTAAAATTAAATTGCTAAACGACGAGCCAGACCAAGCAATTAGCTATTTTAAAAAAGCATTACGAACCAAACAAGCACACAACCAAGAAAAAGATTTTGCTTACGAACAACTAGGAAATATATATTTTGATAAAGCAAATTTTGTAGATGCTGGTGCATACTATGATAGTGTTTTAAATATTACAAAAGACGAAAAAACGCTCCGAATTCGTCGTATTGCTCGGAAACGTAAAAGTTTAGAAAATGTCATTCGATTAGAAGGAATTACAAAGAAAAACGATAGTATTCTAAATTTAATTGCAATGGATTCAACAGCTAGAATCTCTTATTTTAAAGAATACATTAAAAAATTAAAAGAAAAAGACGAAGAAGCTAAAATAATTGCAGAAAATAAAAAAAGTGCTAGTTTTAGTGGTTTCGGAAATTTAGGCTCTAAACAAAGTGCTGGTAAACTAGCTAAATTTTACTTTTACAATACACAAACAGTTAGTTTTGGCGAACAAGAATTCAAAAAAGTTTGGGGAAATAGAGCGTTAGCTGATAATTGGCGAATTTCTAGTGCTTCTGATAAAACTAAAGAAAATTCAGATGAAGAAGATGTAACAGAAGCAGAAGAAGCAGACACAAAAAAATACGAAGTAGAAACGTATTTAGCTAAAATACCAAGTGAAGCAATAAAAATTGATAGCATTACCTCACAAAGAAATAAAGCATATTATAAGTTAGGTGTAATTTATAAAGAACAGTTTAAAAAACCAAAATTAGCAATTGCCAAATTAGAAAGTTTGTTGGATTTCAAACCTAATTCAAAATTACTATTGCCTTCTTATTATCATCTTTATCAAGCTTTTAACGGAATTAATACAGAAAAAAGAGCTTATTATAAAAATAAAATAATTAGCGATTTTGCAGATTCTAGATATGCTCATATTATTGAAAACCCAAATTCTAAAGAAACATTAGACGATAGTAATTCGCCTGAAAATATCTATTATAACGTGTATTGTTTATATGAGTACGAAGAATATGAAAATGTTGTAACACAATGCAATAAAAACATCAATGCTTTAGACGAAACGCCTTTAATAGCAAAATTTGAATTGTTAAAAGCACAAGCAATAGCAAAAACAAAAGGAAAAAAAGCCTATATTAAGGCTTTAACCTATGTTGTAGATAATTTTCCAAATACCGATGAAGGAAAACGAGCACAAGAAATATTAGATTTTTTAAACGGTGTAACACCTGTAAAAAAAGAAAAGAAAAAAA
>CAYOWM010000087.1:3581-6437 GCA_964407635.1 uncultured Flavobacteriaceae bacterium | reverse complement strand
GTTCTGTCTTTTCGTATTTTCATACCTTCTAGACTTGCTAAAATTCCTTGTTGCGAAGTTTTTAGAGCGTCGGATTTTACTTGTTCAATTTTAGGTTTAAATTCTATTCTACTTTTTTCTGAAAATAAATTAGGAATAGACATTTTTACAAAAATAGTTGGATTTTTCTTTACAATAGAAATGGCATGATTTCGGTTTGTTTGTTTTTCAAGACTATCTGCTTTTGCAGTAGAGTTCATTAAAACCAAACTTTTGATATTTTTAGGAAATAATTCCGCAAATGCTAAAGCAACATAACCACCAAGCGAATGACCAATTATATGGTATTTACGTAATTTTAAATGGTTTAGCAAGGCTTTTACCATTTCGGCTTGTTGTTCCATTGTATGGATATAACTAAGGTTTTCCGATTTCCCATGTCCTAATAAATCAATGCTAATTATCCGATTTTTTTTAGCTAAAACAGGAGTAATTTCCTGCCACATTTCTTTGTTTTCTAAAAAACCATGTAACAAAACAACCACACTTCCCAAACCTTGCGAAGTGTAGTGTATTTGTATGTTTTTATATGTAAAGGTGTTTTTTGGAATCAAAATTACGCCATTAACGCTTCAATTTCAGCAACGGTAATAGGTATATTTGCCATTAAGTTGATTGGTTCGCCATTTTCTTGAATAACATAATCATCCTCAATACGAATACCTAAATTTTCTTCAGGAATATAAATACCAGGTTCTACGGTAAAAACCATTCCTGCTTGCATAGGTTCGGTTAGAATTCCGTAATCGTGGGTATCTAATCCCATATGATGTGAAGTTCCGTGCATAAAATATTTTTTATATGCAGGATATTTTGGATTTTCGTTTTTAACATCTTGTTCGGTTAGCAAACCCAATTCGATAAGTTCTTTAGTCATTAATTTACCAACTTCTACATGATAATCTGCCCAAATTGTACCAGGAACTAGCATTTTTGCAGCAGCATTTTTTACACGTAAAACAGCATTGTAAACCGCTTTTTGTCTTTCGGTAAATTTACCAGAAACAGGTACACATCTAGTCATATCGCTAGAATAATTTGCATAAGCAGCACCAACATCCATTAAAATAATATCACCATCTTTACAAACTTGGTTGTTTTCTATATAATGTAATACACAGGCGTTATAACCACTTGCTACAATTGGTGTATAAGCAAAACCAGTAGCACGATTTTTAATAAATTCGTAAATATATTCTGCTTCTATTTCGTATTCTGTAATATTGGGCTTAATAACCGAAAGTACTTTACGGAAGCCAATTTCGGTAATATCACAAGCTTTTTTAATTAAAGCTATTTCCTCTGGTTCTTTAATCGAACGGATACGTTGTAAAATTGGTTGGCTTCGCAAATAGGTGTGTGCAGGATATTTTTTTTGCAAGTCTTTTATAAAACGAGCTTCTCTAGTTTCGGTTTCTACATTTGCACGATAATGTTCGTTGGTATTAATATACACATTTTCGGTTTGTGTCATAATTTCAAAAAGTACTTTTTCAAAATCTTGTAACCAAAAAACAGATTGTATTCCTGAAGTTGTAAAAGCTGCTTCTTTGGTGAGTTTTTCGCCTTCCCAAATAGCAATATGCTCGTTAGTTTCTTTTAAAAATAACATTTCTTTGTGTTCCTCTTTCGGAGCATCAGGAAAAATAACCAAGATACTTTCCTCTTGATCTACACCTGAAAGGTAAAAAATATCGCGATGTTGTTCAAAAGGCAAGGTAGAGTCTGCACTTACAGGATAAATATCGTTAGAATTAAATATTGCCAAAGAATTTGCTTTCATTTTAGAAACAAATTTTGCACGATTTTTTAGAAACAAATTTTTATCAATAGGTAAGTATTTCATAAGGTTATAGATTGATGTGATAAGAAAAAAATCACAAATAATAATTAAATTCTTTATTTAGATAACAAATTTATACATTTGCATCCAATCCAATTATAAAAAAATGAAAAAAATTCTCGTATTCGTATCTGCTCTATTATTTTCTGCTACAATTTTTGCACAAAAAGGTGAAGCATATAAAATTTTTAACCAAAAAGGAAAAAAAGTTTCTTATAAAAAAATGCTTAAAAAAATAGCAAAAGCAGATGTGGTTTTTATTGGCGAACATCATAATAATGCTATCGTACATTGGTTAGAATTACAAATAACCAAAGATGCTGCAAAAACTAGAAAATTAACTTTAGGAGCAGAAATGTTTGAAGCAGATAATCAACAAGCATTAAACGATTATCTTGCAGGTAAAATCACAAAAAAAGGCTTAGATACCTTAGCAAGATTGTGGCCAAATTACAAAACCGATTACAAACCATTAGTAGATTTCGCAAAGGACAAAAAAATAAAATTTATTGCTACCAATGTGCCAAGACGTAATGCAAAAATTGTGTTTAGAAAAGGGTTTAAAGGTTTAGAAACCTTATCTGACAAAGAAAAATCTTGGATTGCTCCTTTGCCTATTAAATACGATAAGAACCTACCTGGTTATGTTAAAATGTTAGAAATGATGGGTGGTCATGGAGGAGAAAATTTACCAAAGGCTCAAGCAATAAAAGATGCTACAATGGGATATTTTATTTCTAAAAATCTAGAAAACGGAAAACTATTTATACACTATAATGGCTCGTATCACTCCGATAATTTCGAAGGAATTCTTTGGTATTTAAAAAATAGTAATCCTGATTTAAAAGTTGTAACTATCACAACTGTAGAACAAGATTCTGTAAAAAATCTAGAAAACGACAATAAAAATGTTGCTAATTTTCATATTGTAGTGCCAAGCGATATGGCTAAATCGTATTAGAGTTATGAGTTAT
>CAYOWM010000087.1:0-3481 GCA_964407635.1 uncultured Flavobacteriaceae bacterium | reverse complement strand
ATAAAATTAACAAACTTTTAGTACAAAAACACCTTAACAATACGCAAAACTAATTACTTTTGCTTTTTTAGTATAATTACATAAATATATATTACTTTTGCAGGATGAAAAAATTTGTTTTTTTAGTATTACTTACAGTTTTATTTGCTTCGTGTAGCAATTACCAAAAAGTGTTGAATAAAGGAAGTGTTTCCGAACAATACAAAATGGCGGAACAGTTATATAACGATGGAAAATACTCAAAGGCATTAGATTTGTTCGAAAAAATTACACCAAAATTTAGAGGAAAGCCACAAATGCAACGTATTCAGTATATGGTTGCAAAAGCAAATTACGAAATAAAAAATTACGAAACGGCTTCGTATTATTTTAATCGCTTTATTAGTAATTATCCTAAAAGTTCTAAAATTGAGGAAGCAGATTTTTATGCAACACAAAGTTATTATCACAAATCACCTCGTTATAGCTTAGACCAAAAAGATACTAGAAAAGCAATGGCAATGTTGCAAGATTTTTTAGATAAATATCCAAATTCTAAATTAAGTGCTAAAGTAAA
Organism: uncultured Flavobacteriaceae bacterium; assembly: GCA_964407635.1. Classification (GTDB taxonomy): domain Bacteria; phylum Bacteroidota; class Bacteroidia; order Flavobacteriales; family Flavobacteriaceae; genus S010-17. The sequence goes on along the minus strand of CAYOWM010000087.1, from coordinate 2,925 downwards.
TGAGCAGTACAAAGAGCTATCACAAAAATTAGATAAAAAATATTTTGAAATTGCAAAACAGCATTATACTATTGAACATTATACTGCTGCAATAACAGCTTTAGACAATTATCTTGCTGATTTTATCGGAACGCGTTTTAAAGAAGAGGCACTATTCTATAAATTTAAAGCAGCATACAAATTAGCACTTAAAAGTGTAGATTATAAAAAAGAAAAACGAATACGAGACGCTCAAAAATATTTTGAACGTTTTAATAGATTATATCCAGAATCTAAATATATAGCAGAGGCTAAAAATGATTTGGAAAAATTAGAGCAAGAATTAAGTAAAATAAAACCAGTAAATTAAATCTTTTACTATTAATAAAAAATTCATAAAATGAAAGATTATAAAAATTCAGAAGCATCACAATCTACAATTACGTACGATAAAAATGCCATTGAAGCACCAACAAATAATATTTACGAATCTATTGCTATTTTAGCAAAAAGAGCTTCGCAAATTAATGTAGAACTTCGTACAGAACTAGTAGATAAATTAGAAGAATTTGCTACACACAATGAAAATTTAGAAGAAATTTTTGAAAACAAAGAACAAATAGAAGTTTCTAAATTTTACGAACGTTTACCAAAACCAACAGCAATTGCGATTGAAGAATGGTTAAAAAATGAAGTTTATTTCAGAAAACCTGAAGCAAACCAAGAAATAACTACAAAAGAAGCATAAATGTCTGTTTTAAGTGGCAAAAAAATACTGCTTGGTATAAGTGGAGGAATTGCTGCTTATAAAACAACATACCTTACACGATTATTTATAAAATCTGGTGCAGCAGTTAAAGTTGTAATGACTCCTGCATCTACAGATTTTGTAACCTCTTTAACCTTATCTACTTTATCTAAAAATCCTGTTCATTCTACTTTTTACGATAAAGATAATGCAGATGCATTATGGAATAATCACGTAGATTTAGCTCTTTGGGCTGATTATATGCTAATTGCTCCTGCAACAGCAAATACACTTTCAAAAATGGCAAACGGAACAAGCGACAACTTGTTATTAGCTTGTTATTTATCTGCCAAATGTCCTGTTTATTTTGCTCCAGCAATGGATTTAGATATGTATAAGCATCCTAGTACTAACGTAAGTATTAAATCGTTACAAAATTTTGGAAATATTTTAATTCCTGCTGTAAGTGGTGAATTAGCAAGTGGACTTTTTGGCGAAGGACGTATGGCAGAACCAGAAGATATTATCGCTTTTATAGAAAAAGATATTTTATCTAATTTACCATTAAAAGATACAACGGTTTTGATAACTGCAGGACCAACGTACGAAGATATTGATCCTGTTCGGTTTATAGGAAATCGTTCCACAGGAAAAATGGGTTATGCCTTAGCACATCAAGCAGCAAATTTAGGAGCAAAAGTAATTTTAATTTCAGGACCTTCTCATGAAAAAATTACCCATTCGTTTATAAACGTAATTTCTGTTCGCTCTGCAGAGCAAATGTATAACGAAGTGCATAATTTTTATAAAGATGCAGCTATTGTAATTGCTTCAGCAGCAGTTGCAGATTATACGCCAAAAACCGTAAGCAAAACAAAAATAAAGAAAAAGGAAAGTGAATTTGCAATACCACTAAAACGAACAAAAGATATTTTAGCTTCGTTAGGAAAAGCAAAAGAAAAGCAAATATTAGTAGGATTTGCTTTAGAAACCGATAACGAATTGGAAAATGCAAAAGCTAAATTAACTAGAAAAAATTTGGATTTTATCGTGTTAAATTCTTTGCAAGATAAAGGAGCAGGATTTGCAGGTAATACTAATAAAATTACGATTATTTCTAAAGATAGTGAAAAAGAATTTTCGTTAAAATCTAAAACCGAAGTAGCAAAAGATATTCTGAATGCTATTTTACATAAAATAAATTTAGGATAGTAATAATATATAGCTAGTTCAATCGTTTTTACTATATTGCACCATAATACAACAAAAATGCGTAAAATATTTTTTTTAATACTTCTTATTTTTGGTTTTTATAGCCAAGCTCAAGAATTGGATTGTATCGTTACCATAAATCACGATAAAGTACGAAGTTCTAACGACCAAATTTATAAAACTTTAGAAAAAGCAGTAAACGATTATATGAATAATACTGCGTTTACTAAAAAGCAATACAAAAAACACGAAAAAGTAAAATGTGCTTTAACCTTTAATATAACGGATCAACCTGCAAACGATCAGTTTAAAGGAAGTCTGCAAATACAAGTTTTGCGTCCTGTTTACAATTCGACGTATGAATCGCCAATATTAAATTTAAGCGATTTAGATTTGTCTTTTCAGTATGAAGAATTTCAACCTTTACTTTTTAATAGTTCTAGTTTTGAATCGAATCTTACTTCTATTTTAACCTTTTATGCATATATTATTTTAGGAGTTGATGACGATACTTTTGCATTAAATGGTGGTACAAAAAATTTAAAAAAAGCCGAAGAAGTAATGCTTGTTGCACAGCAAGGAGGTTATAAAGGTTGGAAACAATTAGATGGTAATAAAACACGTTATCAATTAATTGACAATCTTTTAAATACTAGTTATAAAAATTTCCGCTCTACAATGTACAAATACCATCGTATCGGTTTGGATGGCATGTCAAAAGATAAAGTACAAGCAAAAAAAGATATTTCTAATGCAATTATGAGTTTAAAATATATTTACTCTAGAAGACCAACAGCATATTTATTGCGTGTGTTTATCGATACCAAACAAGATGAAATTTCCGCTATTTTTAAAGATGGACCAAAAATTAATATTGTTGGTTTACAAGAAATGCTAATGCGTGTATATCCTGCAAAATCTACTGTTTGGGCAAAGTTGCAGTAGTTTAACCGCAAAAATTCATGGAATTAGCTTTGTTTAGATGT
>CAYOWM010000086.1:0-6520 GCA_964407635.1 uncultured Flavobacteriaceae bacterium | reverse complement strand
CCATTGATACATTAACCCATTGATACATTAACCCATTGATACATTGTTACATTAACCCATTGATACATTAACACATTGTTACATTAACACATTGTTACATTGATAAATTGATACATTAAAAAATGGCAACCGAAAAGAAAAACATATTAAAAAAATTATATCCTATTGCAATAGGAATGTTTGTCTTTGCTCTATTAATTGTGTATAAATTGGTTTCTATTCAGTTAATAAATGGTGATAAATACAAAAAAGATGCTAACGAACGAACCATAAAAAAGTTTGAAATCGCAGCAAACCGTGGTAATATTTACGCATCGGATGGTAATTTATTAGCAACTTCTGTAGCAAAATTTGATGTTAGAATGGATTTGGTTACTATTCCTAAAAAATATTTTGAAAAATACATAAAAGGACTTTCAAAAGAATTAGCAAAAATGTTTGGTAATAAAACCGCTAATGAATATGAATTGTATCTACGAAAAGCAAAAAAACACAAAAACAGGTATTTATTAATTGCCAAAAATCTATCGTATAACGAATATCAAAAAGTTAAAAATTTTCCGTTATTCAAATTAGGACCTTACAAAGGAGGAATGATTACCGAAAGACGATTAGTTCGCGAAAGACCTATTGGCAAAATTGCTGAAAGAACTATTGGTTGGGACGAAAAACGCATCGATGCTCAAGGCAAACCTTATCCTGTTCACGTTGGTATTGAAGGGAATTTTAGAGAATACCTCAGAGGAAAAAATGGCAGTCAAATAAAGCAAAAAATAGCAAAAGGACAATGGAAACCATTATACGACACGCAACAAATTGATCCTGTAGATGGTAAAGATATTGTAACTACAATTGATACCAATATTCAAGACATTGCACATCATGCTTTGTTAGAGCAATTAGAAAAATTCGAGGCAGAACACGGAACCGTAATTGTTATGGAAACTAAAACTGGTGAAATTAAAGCAATATCAAACCTTGGTAGAAATAAAAACGGAAAGTATTACGAAAAATTAAACTATGCTATTGGTGAATCGCACGAACCTGGTTCTACTTTCAAGGTTACTAGTATGGTTGTAGCATTAGAGGATAAAGTTATAGATACAGGAAAAATTATCGACACTAAAGACGGAAAATTAAAATTTTACAACCGTATTGTTCGCGATTCGCATCGCAAAGGTTTTGGAAAAATTTCGGCTGCTCGTGTAATTGAATTATCCTCAAATGTTGGAATTGCAAAAATTATACATAACGCATACAAAAACAATCCTTCAAAATTTATAAACGGCTTACATAAATTACATATTGGTAAAACGCTAAACCTACCTATAAAAGGCGAAGGCAAAGCATATATTCCAAATCCTAAAAATAAAAAAAGATGGTACGGAACTACCTTACCTTGGATGAGTTTTGGCTATGGCGTTTCTTTAACACCAATGCAAACTCTAACTTTTTATAATGCTTTAGCAAATAATGGTAAAATGGTAAAACCAATGTTTGTAAAAAAAATTAAGCAAAATGATAAAGTTTTAAAAACCTTTAAAACCGAAGTTATAGATCAAAAAATTTGTTCGCAAAGCACCATTAACCAAATTAATGAAATGCTAAAAAATGTAGTAAAAAGAGGTACTGCTAAAAATATTTACAATCCTAATTACCTTTTAGCTGGTAAAACAGGTACCTGCCAATTAAACTATGCAAAAGGACAAGAAACACAGTATATCGCTTCGTTTGCAGGTTATTTTCCTGCAAATAACCCAAAATACTCTTGCATTGTTGTAATTCATAAACCAAATAAAAAAATAGGATACTATGGCAATACCGTTGCTGCTCCTGTTTTTCAGAAAATTGCGCAAAAATTATATACTGACAATCCTAAAGTTAAAAAAATATTTAGCTCAAAAAGACAATATGCAATGCTAACATCAAGCTATGAAAAATACAACAAACTGGCTCAAAAACAATATACTAAAATTCCGAATGTAAAAGGAATGACTGGTATGGATGCCATATCTTTATTAGAAAATATCGGACTACAAGTGCAATTTAAAGGTAGCGGAAAAGTAAAAAAACAATCTATCAAAGCTGGAGAAAAAATAGTTAAAGGCAAAAAAATAGTATTACAATTAAGTTAATAAAATGAAAAATTTAAAAGACATATTACAAAACGTTTCCATAGAAAAAACCTATGGAAATACAGATATGTCTATACATAATATCGTTTTTGATTCTAGAAAAATAACAAAAAAGGATGTATTTGTTGCTCAAAAAGGTTTAGTTTTTAACGGTCATCAATATATTGAAAAAGCAATTCAATTAGGAGCAACAGCTATAATCTATCAAGATGCCAATTTTGATGTATCAAAACACGAAAATATAACTTTTATTAAAGTCGCAGACAGCGATTTAGCCTTAGCAACCATTGCTGCAAATTATTACGATAATCCTTCTGAAAAACTCGATTTAATCGGAATTACTGGCACAAACGGAAAAACCACTATCGCAACATTACTATTTCAATTATTTAAAAATGCAGGATATAAAGTTGGTTTATTATCTACCGTTGTCGTAAAAATTAACGAAACAGAATTTGAAGCAACACACACTACTCCAGATAGCATTACCATTAATAAATATTTATCCGAAATGGTAAACCAAGGTGTTTCGCATTGCTTTATGGAAGTTAGTTCACACGGAATTCACCAAAAACGAACAGCAGCTTTACACTTTCGTGGAGGCGTTTTCACCAATTTAACACACGATCATTTAGATTATCACAAAACTTTTGCAGAATACCGAGATACCAAAAAGAAATTTTTTGACAAATTACCAAAAACTGCCTTTGCAATTGTAAATATTGATGACAAAAACGGAACAGTAATGTTGCAAAACACCAAAGCAAAAAAATGCTCGTATGCTTTAAAAACAATGGCTGATTATAAAACTAGGATTATTGAAAATCAATTAGCAGGTTTGTTGATTCAAATTAACAATAAAGAAGTTTGGACTAAATTAATTGGCGATTTTAATGCCTACAACTTAACTGCAATTTATGCTGTTGCTGTAGAATTAGGTTTAGATAAAACAGAAGTGCTTCGTTTGTTAAGTGAATTAGAATCTGTTAGCGGAAGGTTTCAATATATTATCAAAAATAACATTACAGCAATTGTAGATTATGCACACACACCAGATGCTTTAAAAAATGTTTTAAATACCATTTCTGAAATTAAAAATAAGGACATTTCGGTAATAACTGTTGTTGGTTGCGGAGGCGATCGCGATAAAACTAAAAGACCAAAAATGGGATTTATAGCCACACAATTATCCGATCACGTAATTTTTACTTCCGACAATCCTCGAACAGAAAATCCAGATACTATCATCGAGGAAATTGAAAAAGGAGTAAGTAACGATAACCAAGATAAATACATATCTATTACCAACCGAAAACAAGCAATTAAAACCGCAAGTAAATTAGCAAAAAAAGGAGATATAATTCTAATTGCAGGTAAAGGACACGAAACCTATCAAGAAATTAACGGTGTAAAATACGATTTTGATGACTATAAAATAATATCCGAATTACTAAACTAACTAAAACCAAATCAAATGCTATATTATTTATTTAACTATTTAGAGGAAAACTACCAACTTGCAGGAGCAGGTTTGTTTAGGTATATTACCTTTCGATCTGCATTAGCATTTGTGTTTGCCTTATTTATTTCTATTTATTTCGGAAAGCGTATCATTAAAAAATTACAAAAATTACAAATTGGCGAATCGGTTAGAGATTTAGGCTTAGACGGACAAAAAGAAAAAGCAGGAACACCAACAATGGGTGGAATTATTATTATTTTAGGTACTCTAATTCCTGTTTTACTTCTTACGCAATTAGATAATGTATATATTATTTTACTAATAATTACCACTTTATGGATGGGTGCGATTGGATTTTTAGACGATTATATAAAAGTGTTTAAAAAAGATAAGGAAGGCTTAAAAGGTAAATTTAAAATTGTAGGACAAGTTGGTTTGGGTTTATTAGTAGGATTGGTTTTGTATTTTAATCCTAATGTTACCATGAAACACGAATTGCCTAAAAGTGCAATTGCAATAGAAAATCAAAACAATCCTGCTGCTTATTTCGGACAAGCAGAACACAACGTAAAAACTACCATTCCGTTTTTAAAAAATAACGAATTTGATTATGCAAACTTAATCAGTTGGATTGGTGAGGATTATCAAAAATACGCTTGGATTCCGTTTGTGCTAATTGTTATTTTTATCATTACTGCTGTTTCAAACGGAGCAAACCTAACCGACGGAATTGATGGTCTTGCAGCAGGAACATCGGCAATTATTGTAGGTACGTTAGCCATTTTTGCTTGGGTTTCAGGTAATTTGGTATTTGCCAATTACCTAAACGTAATGTTTATTCCTAATTCTGGAGAAATGACCATTTTTATAAGTGCTTTTGTTGGTGGTTTGGTTGGATTTTTATGGTATAACACCTTTCCTGCTCAAGTTTTTATGGGTGATACTGGTAGTTTAACTATCGGAGGAATTATCGCTGTAATCGCTATTTCCGTACGAAAAGAACTCTTAATACCAATTTTAGCTGGTGTGTTTTTTATAGAAGTATTATCGGTTATGTTACAAGTAAGTTACTTTAAATATACACGAAAAAAATATGGCGAAGGAAAACGAATCTTTTTAATGTCGCCATTACATCATCATTATCAAAAAAAAGGAATTCAAGAAAGTAAAATAGTAGTACGATTTTGGATTATAGGCATCATGTTAGCAGTTTTCACCATCATAACTTTAAAAATTAGATAATTATTTAGACATATAAAATGAATACAAAATTTAAAAATATAAGCATTTTAGGAGCAGGAGAAAGCGGTGTTGGCACTGCTATTCTTGCTAAGCAAAAAGGCTATAATGTATTCGTTTCCGATTTAGGAAAAATTAATAAAAAATATAAAAAAGTTCTTTTACAAAATAATATAGAATTTGAGGAAGGAAAACACTCCGTTTCGCAAATTTTACAAACCGATTTAGTAATGAAAAGTCCCGGTATTCCTGACACTGCACCATTGGTTGTACAGTTAAAAGAAAAAGACATACCTGTACTTTCCGAAATTGAGTTTGCAAGTACGTTTACCAAAGCAACTGTTGTAGGAATTACAGGTAGCAATGGCAAAACCACTACCACTTTATTACTAGGACATATTCTTAAAAATGCCGAAAAGGATAATCCTAATTTAAAAGTTGGTATCGCAGGAAATATCGGCGATAGTTTCGCCTTACAAGTTTCTAAAAACATAGCAAACACCTATGTATTAGAATTGAGTAGTTTTCAGTTAGATGGCATCGTTGATTTTGCTCCACATATTGCAATTTTAACGAATATTTCAGCGGATCATCTAGATAGATACGATTACAACTACGATAATTATATCGAATCAAAATTTAGAATTACAAAAAACCAAACCGAAGCAGATTATTTAATTTTTGACGCTTCGGATACAGCAAGTTTAAATTGGTTAAAAAACAATAAAATCAAAGCAAAATTGCTTCCGTTTAGCTTAAAAAATAAAGAGGAAATACAAAAAATAGCAACCAACGGAGCATACATAAAAGAGAATAAAATAATAGTAGAAATAGATAAAAACGAATTTACAATGAGTATAGCAGATTTAGCATTAACAGGAAAGCACAATGTAAAAAACACCATGGCAGCAACTATGGCAGCAAAATTATTAAAAGTGCGTAAAGAAACGATTCGTAAAAGTTTATCGGAATTTGAAGGTGTAGCACATCGTTTAGAAAAAGTGCTTAAAATTAATAATGTACAATACATAAACGATAGTAAAGCAACTAATATTAACTCTACTTATTACGCCTTAGATAGCGTAAAAACACCTACTGTTTGGATTGTTGGAGGTGTAGATAAAGGTAATGATTACGATCAATTACTTCCGTTAGTAAACGAAAAAGTTACTGCTATTATTTGTTTAGGTGAAGATAACTCTAAAATCATAGAAACTTTTAAAAATGTAATTCCGTTAATCGTAGAAACCAAAGGTGCAAATGAAGCAGTAAAAGTAGCATATAAAATTGCCAAAAAAGGCGATACTGTACTATTATCTCCTGCTTGTGCAAGTTTTGATTTATTTAAAAATTACGAAGATAGAGGTAATCAATTTAAAGAAGCTGTACGAAATTTATAGACTCACAAATACAACCAATTAAATATTAAAAAATGAAAAACATACTAAAAAACATATCAGGTGACCGAACTATTTGGGCAATTATTGGTGCTTTAGGTATTTTTTCGTTTTTACCTGTATATAGTGCAAGTACCAATCTAGTTTACGTAGTTTCAAACGGAACAACAACTGGTCATTTAATAAAACATGCCGTTTTGTTATTACTTGGATTTATAATAATTTATGCAACACATAAAATTCCGTATCGTTATTTTAGTGGTTTATCGGTAATAATGATTCCTGTG
>CAYOWM010000085.1:0-6607 GCA_964407635.1 uncultured Flavobacteriaceae bacterium | reverse complement strand
TATTTTTATTAATTTTTTCAATAGTAATGATTGTTGTAATTTTTTTATTTTCAAATAAAACAAGAAAATTACCAATTTACAATCCGATAGATGTAAACCCAAGATTGGTAGATAGTTCCGTACGAAATGTGAGTCATGGTCATAAAATTGCCGATTTTAATTTAATTAATCAAAACGGAAAAACAATCACAAAAAAAGATTTTAAAAATAAAATATATGTTGCGGATTTCTTTTTTACACGATGCAGAAGTATTTGTCCGATAATGTCCACAAATATGGCAAGTATTCAAAATAAATTTAAAAACGATCCAGATATTATGTTTTTATCTATGTCTGTAACTCCTAAATCAGATAGCGTTCCTGTTTTAAAAGAATACGCAAAGAAAAAAGGAGCAATTACAGGAAAATGGCACATTACCACAGGTGATAAAAAACATATTTATAACTTAGCAAGAAAATCGTTTATGGTTGTTTTAGATGAAGGTGACGGTGGAGAACAAGATTTTATACATACCGAACAATTTGTATTGGTAGATAAAAAACAACAAATAAGAGGCTTTTACGATGGAACTGACCCAAAAGACATCAAAATATTAGAAAACGATATACTAGTTTTGAAAAAGGAATAGGAGTAATTTATGTTAAAATTTATAGTAACAAACAATATTAAAAAAATACAAACGTTTAAAAAGAGTAAGATTAATTTTTTACACTTTTTCTTTTTCATAGTAATTTTCCCGTTTTGATTTTGTTTAAAACGGGTTTACTATTTTTAAGAACTTTTATAAAATAGACTCTTTTGAAAAAAATAATTGTTTCCGTAACTAACGATTTAAGCACCGATCAGCGTGTACACAAAGTCTGTTTATCTTTAACAAATAATGGATTTAAAGTACTTTTAATTGGTAGAAAATTACCAACTAGCTTACCTTTAACTAGAAAATATCGAACACATCGAATGTCTTTACTCTTTAAAAATGGCGTATTTTTTTATTTGGAATATAATTTTCGCTTATTTTTATTTTTACTATTTCATAAAAAAGATATTTTATTAGCAAATGACTTAGATACCTTACTTGCCAATTTTTTAGTAAGTCGCATACAAAATAAAAAATTGGTTTACGATAGCCATGAGTTATTTACCGAAGTTCCTGAACTAATAAATAGACCTACAAAACAAAAAATATGGTTAAAATTAGAACAATACATTCTTCCTAAATTAAAAAATACCTATACCGTTTGCCAATCTATAGCAGATTATTACAATCAAAAATACGGAACTAATTTTAAGGTAATCCGAAATATTCCTGTTAAAAAAAACACCTTAAAAATTAAGAAAAACACCAAGCAAAAAATTATAATCTACCAAGGAGCAATAAATATTGGTAGAGGCTTAGAGGTAATGATTGAGGTAATGAAACATTTAGAAAATATCAAATTTATTATCGTAGGAACAGGTGATATTTACAAGCAATTACAAAAAAAAGTTACCATTGAAAATGTAACAGACAAAATTACTTTTTTAGGAAAAATTACCCCAAAAGAACTACAAAAAATCACACCAACAGCAGCTTTAGGTATTAGTTTAGAAGAAGATTTAGGCTTAAATTATCGCTATGCACTACCAAATAAATTATTTGATTATCTACACGCAAATATACCTGTACTTGTTTCGGATTTACCAGAAATGAAACGACTTGTTTTAGCATACAAAATAGGCGAAATTGCCACGAGCAGAGAACCAAAAAAACTAGCCGAACAAATTCAAAAAATACTCCATACAGGAAAAGAAAAGTATAAAAATTCTATACAAAAAGCACAAAAAGAATTGCAATGGCAACACGAAGAAAAAATCTTGCTTTCCGTTTTTAATAAGCTAAAGTAAAAACGACTTATTTTGTTAATAACTTAGATAAATAATCTTGTTTTTTAAAGCCTAAAACTTTGCAATTTCTTATATTTGTTTCTTGTAATAATTTTAAGCGTAAAATCAAGATATGAGCGACGAAAAGAAAAAACACGATTATTCTGCCGATAGTATTCAGGCATTAGAAGGAATGGAACATGTACGTATGCGTCCTTCGATGTATATTGGTGATGTTGGTGTTAGAGGTTTACACCATTTAGTTTACGAAGTTGTAGATAATTCTATTGACGAAGCAATGGCTGGTCATTGTAACGAAATATCGGTAATTATTAACGAAAATAATTCCATTACTGTTAGAGATAACGGTCGTGGTATTCCTGTTGGAATGCACAAAAAAGAAGGTGTTTCAGCACTAGAAGTAGTAATGACTAAGATTGGAGCTGGTGGTAAATTCGATAAAGATTCGTATAAAGTTTCTGGTGGTTTACACGGAGTTGGGGTTTCGGTAGTTAATGCCTTATCACAACATTTACGAGCAACTGTTTATCGCGACGGTAAAATTTACGAACAAGAATACGAAAGAGGAAAAACCCTATATCCTGTAAAAGTTATTGGCGAAACAGACAAAAGAGGAACAGAAGTTACCTTTTTGGCAGATGACCAAATTTTTCAAACCGAAATAGAATTTAATTACGAAACTTTAGCAACAAGAATGCGTGAACTTTCGTTTTTAAATCAAAAAATTAAAATTTCTATTGAAGACAAAAGACGTAAAGACGACGAAGGTAATTTTATACGAGAGGATTTCTTTAGCGAAGATGGTTTAAGCGAATTTGTAAAATATTTAGACGCTACCAGAGAGCAATTAACAAAAGATGTTATCGCTATGGAAGGCGAAAAAAATGGTATTCCTGTTGAGGTTGCAATGGTTTACAACACTTCCTACTCCGAAAATTTACACTCGTATGTAAACAATATTAATACGCACGAAGGTGGTACACATCTTTCTGGTTTTAGACGTGGTTTAACACACACACTAAAAAAATACGCAGAAAATTCAGGATTACTTAAAAATTTAAAATTTGCCATTTCTGGAGATGATTTTAGAGAAGGTTTAACCGCAATTATATCCGTAAAAGTAGCCGAACCACAATTTGAAGGACAAACCAAAACCAAATTAGGAAACCGAGAAGTTTCTGCTGCAGTAAGCCAAGCAGTTTCCGAAATGCTAACCAATTATTTAGAGGAAAATCCTAGTGATGCAAAAATAATTGTACAAAAAGTAATTCTTGCAGCACAAGCAAGACACGCAGCGACGAAAGCTCGTGAAATGGTACAACGTAAAACCGTTATGTCTGGCGGTGGTTTACCAGGAAAATTATCCGATTGTGCTTGGACCGATCCTGATAAATGCGAATTATTTCTTGTCGAGGGAGATTCGGCAGGTGGAACAGCAAAACAAGGTAGAGATCGTAATTTTCAAGCAATTTTACCATTACGTGGAAAGATTTTGAACGTAGAAAAAGCAATGCAACACAAAGCTTTTGAAAACGAGGAAATTAAAAATATGTACACTGCTCTTGGTGTTTCTATCGGAACAGAAGAAGACCAACGTGCACTAAATGTATCCAAATTACGTTATCATAAAATAGTTATTATGTGTGATGCCGATGTAGATGGTAGTCATATCGAAACCTTAATATTAACGTTCTTTTTTAGATACATGCGCGAATTGGTAGAAAACGGAAACATATACGTAGCTGCTCCTCCTTTATACTTAATTAAAAAAGGAAAGAAAAAACGATACGCTTGGAACGACGAAGATCGCGATGCAATCGTAAAAGAATTTGGTGGTGGAACCATACAACGATACAAAGGTCTTGGAGAAATGAATGCCGAACAATTATGGGATACAACCATGAACCCAGAACAACGAACAATGTATCGAGTTGATATTGATAACGCAGCTGAAGCTGACAGAGTATTCTCAATGCTAATGGGTGACGAAGTACCACCAAGACGTAAATTTATTGAAGATAATGCAACCTATGCAAATATTGATATATAACATTTTAAGGCTGCTTTTTATAAAAAGCAGCCTTTTTTATCATATTATACGAATTAACAACTTAAAATTTTAACAAAAAAAATAACTTTAAAACAAAATTTTATGAAAAAAATTGGAATTAGTATTTTAGTAGTATTTGCAACAATCGGTAGCATTAAGGCACAGAGCTTTGATAATATTTTGTCTGCAGGAAAACAAGACGCTTCAAATTATTTAGAACATTATTTAGAACCTGTTATGGTTGGTTTGGTACAAAATCTAAACTCTGGTTGGTACCATACTGGGAAAACACACAAAAAATATGGCTTTGATTTTACCATAAATGCAAGTGCCACTTTTGCACCTAAAGATGCACAAAGTTTTATGTTTAACAATGCAGATTATACCGTATTAGAACTTGCAAATGGAAACAGCTCAGAAAGTTTACCAACTGTTATGGGAACAACAACTACCGAACAAATTGATGTAAAAGTACCACTAGATGCATTAGGAAATGTAATTCCTGTAGGTAGCAGTAGCATTCCTACAAGTTTTAAAGTAGCAAGATTTGATGCTCTAAATGGTATTGTTGATGAATTACCAGTTGCAGCAGTACCTTCACCAATGGTACAAATAGGCTTTGGTTTGCCAAGTAAAACAGACATAAAATTACGTTTTATTCCAAGTGTTGGAAATAACGAAGTGAAATTTAATTTAATCGGTTTTGGTTTACAACACAACATTCTACAATATCTAAAATTAGATAAAACCATTTTTGATGTATCTGTTTTAGGAGCTTTTACTACCTCAACAACCAAATATGTACCTAAAAATAGCGATATTCCTGGTACAAACCAAGAAACAACTTTTAAAATTAATGCATACACAGTACAAGTTTTAGGTAATGTTAATTTAAAAGTAGTTAATTTTTATGCTGGTTTGGGTTATGCAGGAGGAACATCAACAATTAAAGTAGCAGGAAGCTACACTTTTGATTACGATATTCAAGATACTTTAGGAAATACAGTAAATAGTATTTCAGAAGAAATCGTAGATCCAATAAACATAAAATATAAAATGAGCAAACAACTAAAAGCAACTTTAGGAATGCGTTTAAATTTAGCATTTTTCAAAATATTTGCCGATTATACTGTACAAGATTACGGAACACTTAACGCAGGAATTGCTTTTAGTTTTAGAGAAAAATAAACGTTTAATAAATAAAAATAAATAAAAAATGAAAGTAACTGTAGTAGGTGCTGGAAATGTTGGTGCAACTTGTGCAGACGTATTAGCACAAAAAGGAGTCGTTAACGAAATTGTATTATTAGATATTAAAGAAAATTATGCCGAAGGAAAAGCCTTAGATATGTGGGAATCTTCACCAGTAAATTACTTTGATACTCGTGTAACTGGTTCGACAAACGATTACTCTAAAACCGCAGAATCGGATGTGGTAGTAATCACTTCTGGTATTCCTAGAAAACCAGGAATGTCTAGAGATGATTTAATCGCAACAAATGCAAAAATCGTTAAAATGGTAACCGAACAAGTTATCGAACATTCGCCAGAAGCAGTAATTGTAATTGTATCTAATCCTTTAGATGTAATGACGTATGCAGCCTTTTTATCTGCTAAAAAATCAAGAAATAAAGTCTTTGGTATGGCTGGTGTTTTAGATACAGCAAGATATCGTTCGTTCTTGGCTTTAGAATTAGACTGCTCTCCTAAAGATATTCAAGCGGTATTAATGGGAGGACACGGTGATACAATGGTACCATTACCTAGATATACAACTGTTGGAGGAATTCCTGTAACAGAATTAGTAAGCGAAAAAAGAATCAACGAAATTGTAGAAAGAACCAAAAAAGGTGGTGGTGAAATCGTAAACCTTTTAGGAACTTCTGCTTGGTATGCTCCTGGTGCTTCTGCTGCTCAAATGGTAGAAGCAATTGTAAAAGACCAAAAACGTATTTTCCCAGTTTGTACTATGCTTGACGGCGAATATGGTATGCAAAATATCGCTTTAGGTGTTCCTGTAAAATTAGGTAAAAACGGAATTGAACAAGTACTAGAATTAAAACTTAACAAAGACGAAATGGCCTTACTTGAGGAATCAGCTGTTGCTGTTAGAGGCGTTATGAAAACTTTAGAAGATATGAAATTGTTTTAAATAAAATTTAAGGATACTTATAATTTAAAAAACCTCCAAATTTATTATTTGGAGGTTTTTTATTTTAACCCGAAAAATTTTACTATTCTTTTACAAAACGCTTTACTATAAAATGGTTCTTATCATATCTAATTTTTATAAAATAAATACCTTTTGGTAAATCAGAAATATCCATAATTTGTTTGTTTACTTCTTCAAAAGATAAAACATTTTTTCCTAAGCTATCATAAAAATCAATTTTTTTAATAGTTTGGTGGTTTTTAAGCTCAATATTTATATAATTTTTGGAAGGATTCGGATATATATTAAAATTTGTTTCTACTTCATCTGTTACAGAATTTACATTTTGCGGAATAAAACGATAAATAGTGCCACTTGGAATTACTCCGTTTATAGCAGTTAAATTACCAGTATCTCCTGCATGGTAAATCGATACATTTGGATTTGTAGGATTGCCACTAAGAATATAGGCTTCGTCTGTAATTTCATCAATATCCATATTATATCCTGTTATCATATT
>CAYOWM010000084.1:0-6625 GCA_964407635.1 uncultured Flavobacteriaceae bacterium | reverse complement strand
GCACATATTCCTTTCTGTTTTAGTTATACTGTTATTGGTTCTTTATTTAATTCCTGCAACGCAGCAAGATTTTATCACATCTTATAAAAAAGACGATAAGGCAAGTAAAAGTTTTGTAACTTTTATGAAAAAACCTACGAAAAAAATCCTAATTAATACTATTAAATGGAAATATTTATCTTACGGAAAAGGTACAAAAACTATTCTTTTTATTCACGGAATGGGTGGTGCATATAACCTGTGGTGGCAACAAATGGAATTTTTTAAGGATAACTATAAAGTAATTTCTTATACCTTGCCAGAGGAAATAAACAATTTACAAGATGCTTCGGATGGTGTTTTAAAAATTTTAGAACAAGAACAGGTAGAAAATTTATATGTAGTTGGTACGTCTATGGGTGGTTATATTGCTCAATATTTAACGCATAAAATTCCTAATAGAATTGAAAAAGTAGTTTTTGGTAATACGTTTCCTCCAAACACCGTAATTGAAACAAAAAATAAAACGAAGAGTGAAGTTATTCCGTGGTTACCTGAAATAGTAATATCAAAATTGGGACAGAAAAAACTAAATAACGAAATTGTTCCTGCGGGAAATAATTCTGAGTTACTTAAAGCCTTTTTACCTAGTTTGCCTTTTAGTAAAAAACAGTTTATTAATAGGTATTATGTGGTTATTGATAAATTTATTCCGAATCCTAATTTGTATAAAATTAAACGCATACCTAAATTAATTATCGAATCGGATAACGATCCGTTAGTAGAAAAAATTTTACGAGATAAATTAAAAGAAACCTATGGTAATGCTTCTGTTTTTACGTTTCACAATCAAGGGCATTTTCCGTATATTAATAGTGCAGCAAAATACAATGAAGTTCTTGCTAATTTTTTTGATGCAGAAAATAATTTTGCAAGTTTAGAAAACACCGTAGCCAACTATTTTGAAGGCAGACGAAATGCAGATACAACACTTTTATCTAAAGCATTTGATGCAAAGGCAATATTGTTTACAGTAAAAGATAGCTTGGTTTTTAAAATTCCGCTTAAAGCATACTTAGATAAAGTAAAACAAGACGGAAAAACCAATGTAACTACACGTATTTTAGATGCAAACATACAAGGAAAAATGGCAACTTGTAATACTGTTTTTGAGTACAAAACAAAAACGTATAAAGACTATTTAAGCTTACTTAAAGTAAATAATACGTGGAAAATAACTAGTAAAAATTTTATACAAGTAAAATGATAATTAAGCTACAACAATTTTTAAAAAAATACAGTTCTAAAAAGTTTTTATTTATAGGTTTTGGCGTAATTTTACTTGTGAATTTGGTATTGTTTCCTATGTTTCCAAAATTATTTGGGTTAGAAATTTTACCTAACGAAATTTTGGATTTAAAATTTGGTTATAACCAACTAGAAGTGCAACATATTTTTGATAATTTGCAAGAAAACGGAAGGTTTGTTTACCAATTATCAACGTTTTTTATTGATATTCCGTATCTTATATTTTATAGTTTTTATTATGCTGTATTACTGAATTACCTATTTGAAAGAAAGCAATTAAATAAATTTACATTTTTAATTTTATTACCATTTTGTATTGGTGTTTTTGATTTATTTGAAAATATAGGAATAATTACTTTACTAAATAAGTATCCTGTTTTAAATAATAATATAGTTTTGTTTAGCTCTTTAGCTACCATTTTAAAATGGAGTTTTGCAATATTAACCATACTAACTGTAATCCTATTAATTTTTAGTCGTGAGAGAAAAACAACAAGTTAATATTATCGGAAGCGGTGTAATTGGTTTAACTACAGCTGTTTTACTGTCTAAAAGCGGTTATAAAGTTTCTATTTATACTGAAAAATTGGCTCAAAATACAACTTCAGCTGTTGCAGCAGCAATTTGGTTTCCGTATAATGCCGAACCTAAAGAAAAAGTTTCAAAATGGAGTGCTTTTTCGTATAATTATTATCAAGAATTAGCTAATATTCCTAATTCAGGAGTGAAATTTGTGCCATTAACTGTTATTGAAAAAGATATAAAAGATTGTTGGTGGCTTGAGGCTATACCAAATAATAATTATAAAAAGATAAACGATACAAATTTACCTAAAGACTGTAAATTGGGATTTGAAATTTTAGTTCCTTTTATAGAATCTGCGGTTTTTTTGACTTTTTTGGAAAACGAATTTAAAAAGTTTGAAGGAAAAATAATACATCAAAAAATAAATACATTTGATGACTTAGACAAAACAATTCCTATTGTAAATTGTAGTGGATTGGGAGCAATTGAATTGTGTAATGACCAAGAATTATTTCCTGTAAAAGGACAAATAGTAACCGTTGCAAAACAGACAAATATCCAATCGATTATTCTAAATTATCCTGTAAATAAAACAGGTGAAGAACTTAGTTATATTGTAGTTAGAAATAACGATATTGTACTTGGTGGAACTGCAATTAATAACGATTTTAACACGAAACCAAACCCTATTATTTCTCAAAAAATAATCAAACGATGTAAAAAAATTGCACCAGATATAAAGGATACTACTATTATTCAGGAAAAAGTAGGCTTACGTCCTAAACGAACAAGCATTCGATTAGAAAAAGAAGGTGCAATTATTCATAATTACGGACACGGAGGAGCAGGATTTACCGTTTCTTGGGGTTGTGCAGATGCTGTTTTGAAACTTTTGATGAAAAAAGAATAAATTACCTTTTACAAACTATTTATCAAAATAAATTTTCAGCAATTTTGAAGCAACTTCAAAAGGTGTTTTTTGCTGATTGGATATTTTTAAAAGTTCGGTTTTCAATAAGGAACTAATTTTTTTATCTTGGTAAAAACGATCCTTTAATTGTTGATTTATCGTTTCAAATAACCAAAAAGTATTCTGTTTATTACGGTTTTGCTCAAAAAAGCCATTTTCTTTTACTAATTTTAAATAATCTTGAATAATATCCCAAACAGAATCCATTCCGATATTATAAAAAGCACTGCAAGTAGTTACTTTTGGTTGCCAATTACTCTCTTTTAAAGGATACAGATGTAAGGCACGATTAAAGGCAACTTTTGCAAGTTTTGCAGCGTTGATATTCTCTTTATCTGCTTTATTAATTACAATAGTATCTGCCATTTCTATAATTCCTCTTTTAATACCTTGCAATTCGTCTCCAGCACCTGCGAGTTTTAAAAGTAAGAAAAAATCTACCATACTATGTACTGCAGTTTCGCTTTGTCCAACACCAACGGTTTCTATAAAAATAGTGTCAAAACCAGCAGCTTCGCAAAGTATAATAGTTTCTCTGGTTTTTCTTGCAACACCACCAAGCGAATCGCCAGATGGTGAAGGACGAATAAAAGCATTCGTATCTTTAACCAAAGCTTCCATTCTGGTTTTATCACCTAAAATACTACCTTTATTAACCGAACTACTCGGATCAACGGCTAAAACGGCAACTTTTTTACCTTTACTCGTTAAAAGTTTTCCAAAAGTTTCTATAAAGGTACTTTTTCCAACACCAGGAACTCCTGTAATACCAATTCTAATAGATTTATTGGCAAAAGGCAAACATGCTTTTATAATTTCGGAAGCTTTTTTTTGATGTTTTAAATTTGTACTTTCAATTAAGGTTATCGCTTGACTTAAATAACGAATATTCCCTTTTAAAATATGCGAAACAAATTCTTTTGTTGTAGGCTGTACTTTTCGTTTCAGCTTAATTTTCTGAATCGATTTTGTACTTACCGTTTTTGGTTGTTTAACTCCTGCAACTTCTTGTAAAGCACTTTTATTTTTAATAGGTTTTTTCATTAATGTAAAGGTAAAATATTTTTTTTATCTGAACACATATTAATACCAAAGTTATTATCTTTGACTTTTAATTTAGATATCCATGGAAGCTTTAAAAATTTATAATTCACTAACGCAAAAAAAAGAACTTTTTAAACCAATAACCAAAGGTTTTGTAGGAATGTACGTTTGTGGACCAACCGTTTACAGCAATGTACACCTAGGAAACGTTAGAACTTTTATGAGTTTTGATATGATATATCGCTATTTATTACACATTGGTTATAAAGTGCGTTATGTTAGAAATATTACCGATGCTGGTCATTTAACCGATGATAATTCCGAAGATAAAATCTCTACAAAAGCTCGTTTAGAAAAATTAGAACCTATGGAAATCGTGCAAAAATATACCGTAGATTTTCATAAAGTTCTAGAAAAATACAACAATTTGCCTCCAAATATTGAACCTACAGCAACAGGTCATATTGTAGAGCAAATTGAAACTATTCAAAAAATTATAGATAATGGGTTGGCTTATGTAGTAAACGGTTCGGTTTATTTTGACGTTTTAAAATATAACGAAAAAGAAAATTACGGCATACTTTCTAAACGAATTATTGAAGATGCTATTGAAAATACCAGAGCTTTAGACGGACAATCGGATAAAAAAAATCCACAAGATTTTGCTCTATGGAAAAAAGCCGAACCAGAACACATACAACGTTGGAACTCACCTTGGTCTGTCGGATTTCCTGGTTGGCATTTAGAATGTACTGTAATGAGTACAAAATATTTAGGCGAAAATTTTGATATTCACGGTGGAGGAATGGATTTAAAATTCCCACATCACGAATGTGAAATTGCACAAGCAAAAGCATGTAACCATACCAATCCTGTAAATTATTGGATGCATACCAATATGCTTACGCTTAACGGAAAAAAAATGTCAAAATCTACAGGAAACAACATTTTACCTAACGAAATTTACGAAGGAACTAGCAAACTGTTAAGCAAAGCATTTTCGCCAAGTGTTACTCGTTTTTTTATGATGCAAGCACATTATTCTAGTATGCTAGATTTGTCTAATGAGGCACTTTTAGCAAGTGAAAAAGGATTTAATCGTTTAATGGATACTTTAAATATTTTAGAAAATTTAGAAACGTCAAAAACATCTAGCTTTGATGTCCATAATTGGAAACAGAACTGCTACGATGCTATGAACGATGATTTTAATACGCCAATTTTAATAGCACATTTATTTGATGCAGTAAAAAACATCAACCTCATAAAAGATAAAAAGGAAACCATTACAAAACAAGATTTAGAATTGTTATCTACAACATTAAAAGCCTTTGTTTACGATGTTTTAGGATTGGAAAACACAATGGTAAGTAGTGATAATTCTGATGCTTTAAACGGAGTTGTAGAGATGTTGATTAAAATGCGAAATGAAGCAAAAGCCAATAAAGATTACGCTTTAAGCGATGAAATTAGAGATAAACTAAAAGAAAAAGGAATCCAATTAAAAGATAGTAGAGAAGGAACAACATTTACGGTTATTAATTAAAATGGTGTGTAAAATTCCATATAACCAAACAAATTATTTTTCTAAAACAATAATAGATTATCTTTCACAAAGTGAAGGAATTACACCTTTTTACAACCGTTTTCCAACCATTGAAAATTTTGGAAAACAACTCAAAAGTAAAAGCGAATTTTCACAAAAAAAACGAAAAATTTTAGTTAAAGTTTTACAGGAACAGTATCAAAATTGTGCTGTTTCTGAAAAAACAAAAACAAATATAGAATTGCTGTTGCAAAGCAATACTTTTACCATAACTACAGGTCATCAATTAAATTTATTTACAGGTCCTTTGTATTTTTTGTATAAAATTATTTCGGCAATAAACTTAGCGGAAGGCTTAAAAAAAGAATATCCAAAACACAATTTCGTTCCGATTTATTGGATGGCAACCGAAGATCACGATTTTGATGAAATTAATTTTTTTAACTTTAAAAATAAAAAGATACAGTGGAATCGTTCTAGTAAAGGAGCTGTTGGCGAATTAGCAACAGATGGTTTAGAAAAAGTGCTTTTAGAATTTGCAGAATTTTTAAATCTTGGAAAAAATGCAAATTATATTGAAAAATTATTCCGAAAAGCATATTTAGAACATACTAATTTAGCAGAGGCAACACATTATCTAGCAAACGAATTGTTTAAAAAGTATGGATTGGTAATTTTAGACGCAAATAATTCGGATTTAAAACGAGAATTTTCACCTTATATAAAAACTGAATTAACCAAGCAAGTAGCTTATAAAGAAGTTAGTGAAACTATAAAATCATTAGAAAAAAACTATAAAATACAAGTAAATCCTCGTAAAATTAATTTATTTTATATTCATAAAAATTTGCGAGAACGTATTGTTTACCAATCCGATACCTATAAAATTTTAAATACAAATATTCAATTTTCCAAACAAGAAATTTTACAAGAATTAGAACGCTTCCCAGAACGATTTTCGCCAAATGTTATTATGCGACCTCTATATCAAGAGGTAATTTTGCCAAATTTGTGTTATATTGGTGGTGGTGGAGAATTAGCATATTGGATAGAGTTAAAATCGTATTTTCAATCCGTAAACGTAACGTTTCCTATTTTGTTATTGCGAAATTCTGCTTTGCTAATAAGTAAAAAACAAAACTCAAAATTGCAAAAACTAAATATTTCTATTGCAGATTTGTTTTTAAACCAAACGGAATTAATTGCCAAAAAAATTAAAGAAAAATCAAATTTAGAATTAGATTTTTCCAAAC
>CAYOWM010000083.1:0-6641 GCA_964407635.1 uncultured Flavobacteriaceae bacterium | reverse complement strand
CCCTTCTATAACAGCTTTCTGAAAGGATTCTGCAATTTCTAAAACTGCAGAAGTGCCAGAACCATTGTCGTCAGCACCAAAATAGATTTTTTCACCATCGATACCTAAATGATCGTAATGTGCGGAAATAATAACAATTTCATCTGGTTTTTCAGATCCATAGATAAAACCAAGTACATTTTCGGTATCGGCATTAGATTTTCCATTTAAAAAACTAACAGGTATATTTTGCAAATACTTTCCTGTTTTTGCAAAAGCAGGTTCAATACCAATTTTTTTGTAGTAATTTTTAATGTATTCCGCAGCCATTTTTTGTCCTTTTTCGCCTGTTTTTCTACCTTCAAAAGCTTTAGAAGTCAATTTAATTAAGTGCTTTTTTAAATCTTTTTTAGTAATTAAACTGGCATAATATAAAATAACTTTATCATCCAATAATTTAATAGCATCTTTATCTATTGTAATTTTTACCTTACCATTATTTACTGAATTATTTGATGTAGGAGTAGAATTTGTCTTTCCAGATTTACAAGAAAAAAGAAAAAAAACAAGTAGTAGTGATAAAATTTTATTCATAATCATAATAACTAATAGATGACAAAAGTACTAAATATTATGCGATATATATTAATTAGAATTTAAAATACTCTGTGTAGATGAAATAAGGCAGATAATTTTATTATGATAAAAAATATTTTTCAATTCTATTTTTTTAAAAAAAATAATTATCTTTGCAAACCTTTAAATAAATAAGGTGTCGTGGCCGAGTGGCTAGGCAGTGGTCTGCAAAACCATCTACAGCGGTTCGAATCCGCTCGACACCTCAAAAAAGACTATCCTTGTGATAGTCTTTTTGTTTTTTTTAAATGTTAAATATGTACACTTCAATTCGTTTTTTACCCAATATTAACTAATATTACTAAAATATTGTTATTTTTGCAACTGCTAATAAACGTATTGTCAAACTATTTAAATTGGCAAGTAAATAAAATTAAATGAAAGATTTATTCGATAGAATTATTAAGGACAAAGGTCCATTAGGGAAATGGGCTGATAAAGCAGAGGGATATTATGTTTTTCCTAAGTTAGAAGGACCAATTTCTAACAGAATGCAATTTAACGGAAAAGAAGTAATAACTTGGAGTATTAACGATTATTTGGGCTTAGCTAACAATCCTGATGTTATTAAAGCAGATGCCGATGCTGCAGCAAAATACGGAATGGCGTATCCTATGGGAGCAAGAATGATGTCTGGTCACACTGTTTTTCACGAACAATTAGAGCAAGAATGTGCTGAATTTGTAGGTAAAGAAGCTGCCTATTTAGTTAATTTTGGCTATCAAGGAATGGTTTCGGCAATTGATGCATTGGTATCTAAAAACGATGTTATTGTTTACGATATGGATTCGCATGCTTGTATTATTGATGGTGTCCGTTTGCATCACGGAAAGCGTTTTACTTATAAGCATAACGATATGGAAAGTTTAGAATTAAACTTAAAACGTGCTACAAAAATTGCTAATGAAACCAATGGTGGAATTTTAGTAATTTCGGAAGGTGTTTTTGGAATGCGAGGCGAACAAGGTAAATTAAAAGAAATTATTGCTTTAAAAGAAAAATATAATTTTAGAGTTTTAATCGATGATGCACATGGTTTTGGTACTTTAGGTGCACAAGGTAAAGGAACTGGTTATGAGCAAGGTTGCCAAGATGGTATCGATGTGTATTTTGCTACATTTGCAAAATCTATGGCAGGAATCGGAGCATTTTTTGCTGCGGATAAAGATATTATTCAATACTTGCAATATAATATGCGTTCGCAAATGTTTGCGAAATCCTTACCAATGCCAATGGTAAAAGGTGCTTTAAAGCGTTTGGATATGATTAGAACCATGCCAGAATTAAAGGACAACCTTTGGAAAATAGTTGACGCATTACAATCTGGTTTAAAAGAAAACGGCTTTGATATCGGAAAAACAAATACTTGCGTAACACCAGTATTTTTAGAAGGTGATGTACCAGAAGCAATGGCATTGGTACACGATTTACGTGAAAATTACCGAATATTCTGTTCGATTGTAATCTATCCTGTAATACCAAAAGGAATGATGATTTTACGTTTAATTCCAACGGCATCGCACACTTTACAAGATGTAACAGAATCTATCGAAGCATTTAAAGCAATTCGCACAAAATTAGAAAGTGGCGTATATGCAAGAATTGGTAAAGCTATGGTTAGCTAATTAATTATAAATCAATATTTTTAACTTCTCCAAGTTTTAAATTTTCAAGAGAAATATTTCCTATTCTAATTCTAACAAGTCTTAGCGTAGGAAATTTTATTTTTGCAGTCATTTTTCGTATTTGCCTAAATTTACCTTCGCAAATTATTATGCGAATCCACGTTGTTGGACCATGTCTGTCATCTCGAACTTTTTTAGAACGCTCAGGAAAATTAGGAATGTCCTTTAAAAAATCTATAAAACACTTTTTTGTTGTATATAAACCTTCGTTTGTACTTATTTCAACACCATTTCGCAGTATATCTAAGTCTTTATCTTTAGGAATGCCATCAACTTGTACATAATACTCTTTCTCTATTTTATTACTACGAATATATTCACTTGTTTTTCCGTTTGTGGTGAGTAGGAGCAGACCTTCCGATTTTTCATCTAGTCTGCCAATTGCCATAGTGCCTTTTGGAAAATCATACAATTCGCCAAGTAATTTTTTATTTTTTCGCTTGGTTTGATTATTTACAAATTGGCTTAAATATCCATACGGTTTGTATAAAGCAAAATGTTTATGTTGTGTGTATTTTGTATTCAAAATAATTTGACTAATTATTTAAACATTATCGTTTAAAATTTTAATAACCAATTCTTTAGTTAGTTCTTTTCCGTTTGCAATTTCCTTTATTTTTGTAAACGGAAAAACAAAGTTACATCCTGTTTTATATGCACTACAACCATAAGCTGTTTTACCTTTTAAAATTGTTCCTTTTTTACATTTCGGACAGGTATTTTCGCTTGAAATAATTGTTTTAGTAGTATCTTTTGGTACAAAAACTAAATTATACGATGTATCAAAATTAAGATGTCCGCTTTTCTTTCCTAAATCCGTTTTAAAACCTTTTAGCGTAACGGTTGCTCCTTTTTTTAATAGTCTCAAATATTGATTTTCGGATATTTTTTTATCCATATACACAAACGGAAGTTTAAAATCACAACCGTTTTTAAAATTACTACAACCAAAAGCCGTTTTTCCTTTTAAAATTGTCCCTTTTTTACATTTCGGACAAGTTTCTGTTGCAAGTCCTTTTTTAGGTGTCTTTTTTTGATTTGCAATTGTATTTTTTTGATTTTCAGCCGATATTCTAAGGCTAGTGTTTTCCGTTCTGACTTCGTAAACTAACTGATCTACTAGTTTTTTCATACTGTTAATAAAGGTACTTGCTTTGTGTTCGCCACGTTCAATTTCTTTTAATTTTTTTTCCCATTGACCAGTAAGTTCTGCGGATTTTAATAGTTTATTTTGTATAATATCAATCAGTTGAATGCCTGTTTCGGTTGGTAATAGAAGTTTCTTTTTTCGTATAACGTATTTACGTCTGAAAAGCGTTTCAATAATACTTGCACGAGTTGACGGACGACCAATGCCGTTTTCTTTCATTAGCTCTCTCATTTCATCATCATCGATTTGTTTTCCTGCAGTTTCCATTGCTCTAAGTAATGTAGCTTCGGTATAATATCGTGGTGGTTTGGTTTCCTTTTCTAAAAAAGATGGTTGATGTGCACCTTTTTCGCCTTCTGTAAATGTTGGTAAAATGTCTTTTTCACTTTCCGCTTTAGCGTTTTTAGCAGTTTCAAAAACAATTCGCCAACCTTTCTTTAAAATCTCTTTTCCTGTGGTTTTAAAAGGCACATCTGCCACTTTTCCGATTACATTTGTTCTGGATATTTCGCAATCCTCATAAAAAACAGCAATAAAACGCTTGGTAATGATATCGTAAATCTGTTGTTGGTTATATTGCAAGGAAATTTCTACACCAGTAGGAATAATAGCATGGTGATCGGTTACTTTTTTATCGTTAAAAACTTTGGTAGATTTGCGTATTTTTTTATCGAGTAGCGTAGTAGTTAATTGCTTATATTTAGTTAAATTTTTGAGTATTCCTTGTACTTTAGGATACATATCATTTGGCAGAAAAGTAGTATCCACTCTTGGATACGTTACTACTTTCATTTCGTATAATTTCTGAACAATTTTTAGAGTTTCATCAGCAGTAAAGCCAAATTTATTGTTGCAATAAACCTGTAAACCTGTTAAATCGAATAATTTAGGAGCGTATTCCTTTCCTTTTTTCTTAGTTACTTTCGTTACTTCAAATTCGTGTTCTTTGATTTTATTGGCAAGAACTTCGCCTTCCTCTTTTTTAGTAAAAGTTCCTTCTTCGTAACTAAAAAGAGTATTTCTATATGTAGTTTGGAGTTCCCAATATTTTTGCGGTTGAAAATTACTAATTTTTTTATGTCTATCTACCAACATCGCTAGAGTAGGAGTTTGCACTCTTCCGACAGATAAAACTTGCTTATAACCTCCGTATTTTACTGTGTATAAGCGTGTTGCGTTTAAGCCTAAAAGCCAATCACAAATGGCACGTGAATATCCTGCGTAAAATAAATTATCGTATTGTTCTGCTGGTTTTAAATTATTGAATCCATCTTTTATAGCTTCCGCAGTTAGCGATGAAATCCATAAACGTTCTACTTTTCCTGTATATTTCGCTTGGTTAATTACCCAACGCTGGATTAATTCTCCTTCTTGTCCAGCATCCCCACAATTTATAACCGTTTCGGCTTTATCTAATAAGTTTTTTATAATTAGGAATTGTTTTTGAATACCTTGATTATCGGTTACTTTTGTTTCGAACTTTTCAGGAAGCATTGGTAGGTTATTCAAATCCCAACTTTTCCAATAAGGCTTGTAATCTTTGGGTTCTAGAAGCGTACAAAGATGTCCGAAAGTATAAGTAACAGCGTAGCCATTGCCTTCAAAATAGCCGTCACGTTTAGTATTTGCACCCAAAATATGAGCAATTTCTCTAGCAACACTTGGTTTTTCGGCAATACAAACTTTCATTTACTGGTGTAATTTTAGGACTGCAAAATAAGATTTACCTAAAGATAAAAAAATGAAAAGATTTAAAAATTATAAACATACCTTTGCAAAATAGTAAATATACTAAAAATACATTAAAAAATGACATTTAAAGAATTAGGAATAGACAGCAATTACATAAAAGGATTACAAGAATTAGGTATTAAAACACCAACCGAAATTCAAGAAAAAACAATTCCTATTTTATTGAAATCACCAACCGATTTTATAGGTTTAGCACAAACAGGAACAGGAAAAACTGCTGCTTATGGCTTACCAGTTTTGCATACCATTGATGCCAAATCGCCATTAGTACAAGCATTAATATTATCGCCAACCCGAGAATTGGTACAGCAAATTAAAAAGCAATTATTTAAATTTACTAAATATATCGATGAAAAAATATTTTTAGAAGCCGTTTATGGTGGTGAAAAAATAGACAAGCAAATCGTTCGTTTAAAACGACCAACGCATATTATTATTGCAACTCCTGGCAGATTAATTGATTTAATAGAACGCGATATTGTTAATTTGCGAAATATTAAAACTTTAGTATTAGACGAAGCAGATGAAATGCTAAATATGGGTTTTAAGCAAGATTTGAATCAGATTTTGCGATATACAAGAGGGCAAAAAAATACTTGGTTATTTTCGGCTACTATGCCTGAAGAAATTCAACGTATCGTTAGAGATTATATGGCAAAAGATCGCGTTGAAATACGTGTAAACACCAATAGTTTAGTTAATGCAAACATTTCGCATAAATACAAATTAACCACTTTAAAAGAAAAATTTAACGAACTGGTTAAAATATTAGATAGTAAAGAGCAGGAGAGAGGTATTCTTTTTTGCAAAACTAAATTAGGCACACAAAAATTAACCGCAGAATTGCAAGAGGAAGGCTTTAGTGTTGGTGCTTTAGAAGGAGATATGCAACAAAAAGAACGCGATAAGGTAATGCGTGCTTTTAAAAACGAATCACTTCAGTATTTGGTTTCTACGGATGTTTCGGCAAGAGGAATTGATGTTTCTAATTTAGGATTTGTAATTCACTACCAACTACCAGAAAAACGAGAATATTATACACATAGAAGTGGAAGAACTGCTAGAGCAGGAAAAAAAGGCGATTCAATTGCTATTATTTTACCAAGCGAATTGCAACAAGTTTACGATTTACAAGAAAAACTAGGTATTGTATTTGAGGAAATGTAGTTTATATCATAAAATTCATCACTATATTATTGTTTAAGCTTAAATCTTGCTATAAAAAGTATCGTATTTTTTAATTTTATTTTGAGAAATAATAATTAAGTTTAGAAAATTTAATATTTTATATTGATTTTCCATAATTATTGTTTTTTATAATATCTATGTGGAAATTTTTCGAGAGGTTTTTTTTTTAAAGGATCTTTATCATCTTTATTTTTCATTTCATTTCATTTAATAATTATAATTACAAATGTACTAAAAAAAGAGTACAAACT
>CAYOWM010000082.1:0-6677 GCA_964407635.1 uncultured Flavobacteriaceae bacterium | reverse complement strand
TATCTAGTTTATTTTTACCAATAACACCTAAAACAGGAATGCTATATTTACTTTCTATTTCTTCAACATTATGAATTTTATTGTCAAATAAATCTTTCACAATTACATAAATTAAAGGTAAAAGAAAACCTAAAATTAAAGCAACAAGGTAGTTGAAAGTAGGCTTTGGATATATAAATTTTTGTCCTGTATCTTTGGCTGTATCTAATACTTTTATATTGGAAATATTTGCAGCAATAGCAGCACCAGCCTCGTATTGTTTTTGTTTTAAATATTCGTAATTAGCAACGGTAATATTGTAATTTCGTTGAAATTTAATTAAACCTTGTTCTTTTTTTGGTAGCGTTTTTAGTTTAACAGCAACTTTAGCTAACTGTTTGTTAATACTATTTAGTTTTGAGCGAATTGCACCTTCAACAGTATTAATATTTTCTAAAATAATATTTTTAGTAGAAATAATTTCTCTATTTACTTTTTTTAATTGTGGATAATCACTAGTTACTGTTTGCTCTAATTTTTGTTTAGCTTCGTAAAGTGCAATTAATTTGGAAACATTTTTAGCAATACTTTGGTCTTCGACTGCTATAATTGCTGGTGCTGGAATTTTATCTAATCCTTTGCTACTATTTAAGTATTTTTTTAAACTATTATAATATTCTAACCTGTATTCAATATCTACTTTTTCTTGATCTAACGATGAAGTGTTTGAAAATAAATTCTCACCTTCCATTGATAAGTCATAAATTTTATTTTTTTGTTTGTAATTACCTAAATTTTGTTCTATATTTTTTAAATTTTTTGCACTTTCAATAAATAAGGTATCTATATAATTTTTAGTACGAACAGCGTATTGAATTTTCTGATTTTTTTGGTCTTCATTTAATATTTTAACAGAATTGTTTAGGTAATCCTCAATTTTTTTCTTGTTAGTACCCGTAAACTCTAATGAAATTATAGAAGTTCCTTTTTTTGGGTTTTTTACTTTTACATCTTGAAAATGTTTTACCGTATTATGGAAATTATTAAACCTAACATAATATGTTTTATTCTCTAATTTTG
Source organism: uncultured Flavobacteriaceae bacterium (assembly GCA_964407635.1). Classification (GTDB taxonomy): domain Bacteria; phylum Bacteroidota; class Bacteroidia; order Flavobacteriales; family Flavobacteriaceae; genus S010-17. Next base: position 5,618 of record CAYOWM010000082.1, on the reverse strand, counting down.
AGGTTGCGAATCTTTTCTTAATAAGAAAACTAAAAAATGGTGTTTCAATGATTTCGTTAATATGAAAAATTTTATGGTAACTATCCAGTTTATTTGCTTCTTTATTAATATCTAAAGTACTATATTTTTGAAATGTAAGTCTATCTTTATCTTTTAAATCAATACTAATTTCTACCTTATTACCAGTTTTAAAATCTAATTTTATTGGTATATTTATTAAGCTGTATTTGGACTTATCTAATTCAATAATAAACGGATTATTTCCGTAAATATCTTCTAATCGGTATTTTCCTTTTTTTAAGTAGTCCTCGTAAAAATGTAGCTTTTCAACTATTTTTTCGTTGTGTTTTCTGGATTGTAAAATAGTTATAATCGTTTCTACTTCATCACTAGCTCCTCCCCAATTAAACATAATGTTTGTATTGGCAGAAAAAAGAGGGTTTTGTTCGTCTTTTACCGTGATTATAGTGTCTAATTTATATAATTTTGCTTTTCTTTTGGTAAGGTAATTTGCAATAAATAAAGCTAAAATTAGCGATATTATAAATAATTTCCAATAGGATAGTATTTTAAAAAAATAGGCTTTAAAGTCAACAGAATTATCTTCAAAATCAAAGGGATTTACTTGTTTTTTCATAGGTTTTATAAACTTTTAACTAATAAAAATGTGGTAGTAATTAAACTTAAAGCGGTTACAATAGTTGTGAAGGTTTTTGCTCCTGTATCACCTGTTCCCCAAGATTTTTGTTTGAGAGGTTCAATGTAAATAATATCATTTGGTTGGATAAAATACCCATCTTTATTTATAAAATTAAAACTAGTTAAGTCTAAATTGAATTTTTGAACACCATCCGAATTATTGCGTAAAACAATAACTTTTTTACGGTTACCTGTCATTTTTATATCGCCAGAATTTGCAATTGCTTCAATAATATTTACTTGATTTTGAAACAATACTTTTGTTCCAGGGTTTTCTACTTCGCCAAGAACTGTATATCGAATACCAGCTAATTTTACGCTTACAAAAATATCCTCCATATTTTTAAACATTTTGGATAGTTCTGTTTCAATTTTTAATCGCACTTCTTTAGTTGTATAGCCTAAAACATTCAATTCTTTAATATACGGAATGCGAATAATACCATTTTGATCTACCGTATAGGAATCGAAATACAATTTTTCAGGCGTTATTGTTGTAATATTTGCATTATCGACACTTTTAAAAAGCATAACTAATTTTTCGTCAGCAGCTTTTATACGAATATCAATAATATCATTTATTTGTAAACGATATGGTTTGTTATTTACTTTGGTTATCTCTGTATTTGTTGTAGGATTTCCTTTAAAATAGGTTAAGTCTTTTGTTGGAATACACGAACTTAAATAGAATCCTAAAAAAACAACTAGAATATACTTTTTCATTAATTTTTAATTTTACAGAATTGCAAATATACTTTTTTATAAATTTATTTTATCGATATTTTTTAAAAAAATACGTTATTTTCGCATAAAAATAAAGAATGCTTTTTCAAGTTAAACAATATATATCCTTTTTACAAAGTGCAAAAACAAAATATAGTGTGCATTCGCCTTTTGTTTTTGATTTAATTACCAAATGTTTTACTATCAAAAAAATAGAATTTGAAAAGCAAAACAATCTATATCGTAGGTCTTTATTGCAAAACAGTAGAATTATTTCGGTAACCGATTTTGGTGCTGGTTCGCGAGTTTTTAATTCCGATAAGCGAAAAGTTAGTAAAATTGCCAAAACTGCAGGAATTTCTAAAAAAAACGCAAATTTACTTAGTAGATTAGTTCACTACTTTAAAATGAGCGAAATTTTAGAAATCGGTACATCTTTAGGAATCGCTACACATAGCATGGCTATTGGCAATCCAAAGGCTAAAATTACTACACTAGAAGGTTGTTCGCAAACGGTACAAATTGCAAAAGAGAGCCTAAATAAATTTAAAATTAATTCCATTACCTTTGTGCTAGGAGATTTTAAGGAAACGATAAAAAAACAAGCAACAAAAAAATACGATTTAATATATTTTGATGGTAACCACCAAAAAGATGCAACAATTTTGTATTTTGAAACTTTTTTAGAAAGCATCCATAACGAATCGGTTTTTATTTTTGATGATATTCATTGGAGTAATGGTATGCAAGAAGCTTGGGAATACATTAAAAATCATAAAAAAGTAAGCGTTACGATAGACACATTTAATTGGGGAATCGTATTTTTTAGAAAAGAACAAGAAAAACAACACTTTAAAATTAAAGTATAAAATGAGTAAAAATTACAAAGAAATACTGCCAAATATAACCACTATGATTTTTGATATTGATGGCGTTTTAACCGACGGAACGGTTACAATTTTTCCTAATGGTGAATTGGTTCGAAAAATGAATATTAAAGATGGCTATGCTCTGAAAACAGCAGTTGATAAAGGCTATAAAATTGCTATTATTTCAGGTGGAAATAACCAATCTGTAGTTTCTCGATTGCAAGGTTTGGGTATAAAAAATATATATTTAGGTGTTCATAATAAAGTAGAAAAATTGTACGAATATTTAGATATGTACGAGTTAAAACTTGAAAATGTTTTGTATATGGGTGATGACATACCTGATTATCCTGTAATGGAATTGGTAGGTTTACCAACAAGTCCGCAAGATGCAGCACCAGAAATTAAAAAAATAGCAAAATACGTTTCCCATAAAAATGGCGGAAAAGGTGCTGTACGCGATGTTATTGAACAAGTCTTAAAAGTACAGCAGAATTGGCAAGTAAATTTTGATGCTAAATTCGATTAATATCGGAAATAATTTTACTTCTATTAAAAAATACATTTTGAAAACAAAAGAAAAATTATTAAAAATACCAATTCTCAAATCGCTTGTAAAATTAGCAGATAAAATTCGTGTTCCTGGTTTTGAAGGGATGAGCTTGTACGATTTGCTAGAAATGTATATTGTTGGTATTATAAACGGAGCAGTTACTTCTCGTGCAGGAAGTATCGCTTTTAGTTTCTTTATGGCATTATTTCCTTTTGTTTTATTTGTTTTAAACTTAATACCATACATTCCGATAGAAAATTTTCAAGAGGATTTTATGTATTTGGTAGAACAAGCATTACCTCCAAAAACTGCCGATAATGTAGATATTGTAATTCGTGATATTGCAAATAATACGCATGGAGGATTGCTGTCATCCGTATTTTTATTATCCATTTTTTTAATGACAAACGGTGTAAACGCATTATTTAGTGGTTTTGAATATACATATCATAAAATTAAAACCCGAAATGTAGTGCAGCAGTATGTTGTTGCATTGTTTTCATCTTTAATATTGGCATTATTATTGTTAGTAACAGTAGCAGTAATTATATATTTTGAAATAGCCGTAGAAAAATTAACCGATAAAGGTTTTGTAAAGGACGATATATTTTGGATTCAAGTAGGTAAATATCCTATTTTGTTATTTATGCTCTTTGTAAGCGTATCCATTTTGTACTTTTTCGGAACAAAAGAAGGACGAAAAATTCGCTTTTTTTCCGCAGGTGCAATTATGACAACCTTTTTAATTATTGTAAATTTTAAAATTTTTGGTATATATGTTAGTAAATTTGCAAAATATAACGAGTTATACGGAATAATAGGAACCGTATTAATCATTATGTTATTTATTTGGTTAAATTCCATTATCCTTTTATTAGGATACGAATTAAATACATGTATATTAGGATTGCGAAAAAAAGTAATAAAACAACATAAAAACAACTATAAATTAAAAGAGGAAATATAATAATGAAAAAAGCAATTTTAATTTTAACAGTAATAATTATCAGTAATTTTAGTGTAAATGCTCAAAATAACGACGATTTAAATTGGATTTCTAGTTTTAAAAAGGCAAAAGAAATAGCTGTAAGCGAAAACAAACCAATTTTAATATTTTTTACGGGTTCCGACTGGTGTGGTTTATGCAAAATGCTAGACAAAGATTTTTTTGCTTCCGAAAAATTTAAAAAAATAGCAAAAAAGAGTTTTGTTTTATATAAAGCCGATTTTCCAAGACGAACCGATATTGTTTCTGAAATACAAAAAAAAGAAAATACAATTTTAGATAAAAAATACAGTAAAACACGTGGACAACGTGTTTTTCCAACCATCGTAATTGTAGATGCAAACGGAAAAGAAATAGAATTTTTAGAAAGCTATAACTACATTCACGATACCTCAAGACACTATAAATTAATAAATTATATTTTAAAGAAATACCAAACCAAATGAAAAAAACACAAATAATTATACTTGCAATTTTATCTATATTGTTTATAAATTGCGAAATTAAAGAAGAAATAACCTTTAACAAAGACGGAAGTGGTGAATTATTTTACACATACGATATGAGTAAAATGTTAAAAGAAATACCAGACAGTAGTAAAGCTGCAGATGATATGGATACTATTTTTGATTTTGACAAAATGTTAAACGACCCAAAATTTAAAGATAGTATTGCTGCATTATCGCCAGAAAAACGAAAAACACTAGAGTCCTTGCGAATGATGAAAATGAAAATGATAGTAAATTCAGAAGAAAAAAAAGCCGAAATGGGATTTGGTTTTGGATTTAAAGATATTAATAAACTAGAAGATGTCTTAAAAAAAATTCAAACAGCACAACAAGCCGTTAAAACTAAAAAAGACGGAAATCCAATAAAAGAATCGCCTTTATACGATGGTTTAAGTGGTAATAATCAAAATGTCTCTTATAGTTTTGATGGTAAACATTTTAAAAAATCAGTTAGTTTAAAACATAAAATAACCGAGAAAGATAATAAAGATATGGACAATATGGTAAAATCACAAGATGAGATAAGCAAACTTTTCGATGCTTTAAAATATACCATTATTCTGAATTTTCCTAAAAAAATAAAAAAGGTAAATAATAAAAATGCTGTTTTTTCAAATAATCATAAAACCGTATCCATTTCGTATAGTATTGACGAATATCTAAAAAATCCAGAAAAATTAAATTTAGAGATAGAATTAAATAAACATTGAGCAAAAATTATAAAAAGGTATCCCATTTGCTTGTAAATGCAAAATAATTACTTTAACTTTACAACAGATTTATATCACGAGAATATCGCTGCGAAACTGTGGATATAAAATTTTGGCAACAAGTTCTATACGAAAAAAAATAGCATTTACATTTTAAATTCAAATGATTATATTTGCAGAAAATATAAATATTGAAAGTAGAACATAACATATCAAGACTAAATTATCTACTAAATCTATACAAAATTTCGGTAGAGGAATTACTTGTTATGATAAATTCGGGTTTAAAAAATAAAATTAGGAAAGACGAGATACTATCTAACACAATAGATTTAAGATATTTAAAAAAAATAGACAAGGTTTTTAATAAAGGACTTACATTTTATTTAGATCCAAAAGATATTACAAAGTCAAAAGAAGCAAGTATATTTTTTAGGAAAAAAAAGTTTAATTCAGAACTCAATATTGGTGCAAAAAAAATAGTTAACCATTTCGAAGAAATTAAACTTTCACTTTCAGCTATCTCAAAACTTGCAGAAATTGATGTTT
>CAYOWM010000081.1:0-6695 GCA_964407635.1 uncultured Flavobacteriaceae bacterium | reverse complement strand
AAAATAATCCAAAAGAAATTATAATACATTTGAAACAACTCTAAGGTTTATCAGAAGTTCGTAAACTAAAAAGTTGTATTTATTACTTGAATTTAAGTTATACCTTAATGCTATTATACATATTTTTTCACGTTCTTTGTAAAAAGTTTAAATATGGAATTAAAACCGAGTCTAGAAGAACTACCAAAATTAGCAAAAGAAAAATTGAAAGAAACTAAAAAATTCTTTCAATTATTAAAAAAGAAAACACCAAAAAACTTGGATTATATTGTACAAGAACTTGACAAAACGGAGTTTAAAAAAACGGATTGCCTAACTTGTGCCAATTGCTGTAAAACTACTAGTCCGATTTTTACCGAAAAAGATATTCAACGAATTTCTAAACATTTAAAAATGAAAGAAATTAAATTTATTGAACAATATCTAGAACGAGATTCTGATGATTTTATGGTTTTACGCCAAGCTCCTTGCAGTTTTTTAGATTCAGACAACACGTGTTTTATTTATGATGTTAGACCAAAAGCTTGTAGTGAATATCCACATACAAACCGACGAAAATTTATTCAGATAGCTGAACTAACCATTAAAAATACCGAAATATGTCCTGCTACATATAATATAGTAGAAGCTTTAAAAGACAAACTACAACAAAGTTTGGATAAAAAAGGAAAAAGTATCAATAAAAAAAATTCTAAATGGTAATAAAAGAATTAAATGGTAAAAAACCACAATTCGGAAAAGATTGTTTTATTGCAGAAACAGCCGTAATTATTGGCGATTTTATTTGTGGTGATAATTGTAGTATTTGGTATAATGCCGTAGTTCGTGCAGATGTACATTATATTAAAATAGGAAATAAAGTAAACATACAAGACGGTGCTTGTATTCATGCAACCTATAAAAAATCACCTACAAATATTGGTAATAATGTATCTATCGGACACAATGCAATCGTGCATGGTTGTACAATTAAAGACAATGTATTAGTAGGAATGGGAAGCATAATTATGGATGATTGTATGGTTCATTCAAATTCTATTATTGCAGCAGGATCGGTTTTAACTAAAGGTACAATTGTTGAACAAGGAACAATTTATGCAGGTACTCCAGCAAAAAAAATTAAAGATATTAGCTCTGATTTAGTATCAGGAGAAATTGAACGAATTGCTGATGCGTATATTAAATATGCTTCTTGGTATAAATAATTTCTATTTAAAAATAAAAACAATCAATTAAATTTATATATTTTTGTTATTATACTTAAATATCTTTGTGGTAGTAAATATACTAACATTAAAATATATAAATATGAAAGATTTAAGTCAAATAGGATTAAATAAAGAAAAAAGTAACGAATTAGCAAATGCTTTAAATGATTTATTAGCAAATTATTCCGTTTTTTATCAAAACGTAAGAGGTTTCCATTGGAAAATAAAAGGAAGTAATTTTTTTGAATTACATCTTAAATTTGAGGAATTATACAACGATTTATTTATAAAAATTGATGATTTAGCAGAACGTATCTTAACTTTAGGATATGAGCCAAACCACAATTTTAGCGATTATTTTAAAGTATCCGAAATTACGGAAGTTACAGATACTACTAACGGAATAAAAGGTGTACAAGAAATTTTAAATACCTTTAAAATTATCTTAAAGAAGCAACGTGTAATATTAAATATAGCAGGAGATTTAGGTGATGAAGGTACAAGTGCTTTAATGAGTGACTACATTCGTGAACAAGAAAAAATGGTTTGGATGTACACTTCTTTTTTGAATTAATCCGAAATTCATAACTCATAACTCATAATTCATAACTCCTAATCACTTATAGCAAACAGGTAATATTTCGTTTTTTGATAAGCAATATCTTTCAGTTAATTTTTTGGCTATTTTTTCAGAATATTTTATTTCTTCTACTTTAAAACCAACGGAACGTAATCTATCAAAATAATCTCTTCCGTAAACACGAACATGATCGTATTGCCCGAAATGTTTGCTTCGTTCTTCTGGCGAAGTAATACTAAAATCCTCATAAGTTTTTTCTAAATTCAAATCTTGTGGAATCTGAAAAATACCAAAACCTTTAGGTTTTAAAACACGATACAACTCTTGCATAGCTTTTTTATCGTCTATAATATGCTCTAAAACATGGTTGCAAAAAATTACATCAAACGAATTATCTGCAAAAGGCAAATCCAAAATATTAGCTTTTACATCTACAATTGGCGAATATAAATCTGCGGTTATATATTCTAAATTTTTTAATTTTTTAAAACGTTTTATAAAACACTGTTCTGGTGCTATATGCAATACTTTTTTTTGAGCAGTAAAAAAATCCGTTTCGTATTTAAGATACAACCACATTAACCGATGTCTTTCTAAAGAAAGTGTACTTGGCGATAAGGCATTTTCTCGCTGTTTACCATAGCCATAAGGAAGTAATTTTCTGAATTTTTTTCCGTCAATTGGATCTTCAAAAGTTGTTCCTTTATAATATAAATTCAAAAAAGGACGAATCCAATAACTTAATTTAATTAGATAAGGTCTTGGTATTGTGTTTAATATGGTTTTAAACAAATTCATTAATTGGCTCTAAACTCCTTTTCTTCATCGCTAACAATACCTAAAGCATCGTAAATATATTTAAAAGTAGAAAGCAATTCTGGTTTACCATCAACAATTGCAATATCGTGTTCAAAATGAGCAGAAGGTTTATTATCGGCAGTTAAAATTGTCCAACCATCTTTAAGCTGAATAATTTTTTGTGTACCAAGGTTTACCATTGGTTCGATAGCAACTACCATACCTTCCTTAAATTTTTTACCACGACCACGTTTGCCGTAATTTGGCATTTCAGGATCTTCGTGCATTTCTTTACCCAAACCATGTCCAACCAATTCGCGAACAATACCATAACCGTGTTTTTCGCAATAATTTTGAATAGCAAAACCAACATCACCAACACGATTACCTACACGTAATTGACGAATTCCTTCGTACAAACTCTCTTTCGTTACTTGTAATAATTTTTTGGTTTCCTCAGCAACAGTACCAACTTCAAAAGTATAGGCATGATCGCCATAAAAATCGTTTAAAATAACACCACAATCTACCGAAATAATATCACCATCCTCTAAAGGTTTATCTGTAGGAATACCATGCACTACTTGTGCATTAGGACTCATACATAAAGTGTTAGGAAAATCATACAACCCTAAAAAACCTGGAATTCCGCCGTTATCTCTAATAAATTCTTCGGCAAGTTTATCTAAATACAAAGTAGTTACACCTGGCTTTATTTCACTAGCTACCATACCTAAAGTCTTAGAAACCATTAAGGCACTTTCTCGCATTAATTCAATTTCTTCTCTTGTTTTTATTTTTATCATCTTATCTAAATATAGACTGCAAAGATACTTTTTTATTGGATAGTTAAACCCGCTTTATGCAATAAAATAACAATGTAACATGTGTTACATTTTATATGCGTAATTCTATAGTATCTTTGCAGCAAAATATTATTAATTTAAAAACAAAATAGATATGGGATTTTTTAATTTTTTCGGAGGAGGAACAGACACAAACGCAATTAAAGAATATTTAGACAAAGGAGCTGTAATTTTAGACGTTAGAACTCCTGCAGAATGGGCAGAAGGAAAACCAGAAGGAGCAAAATTAATTACTCTAAACGAAGTACCAAGTAAAATTAATCAAATTAAAGCTTGGAACAAACCAGTTGTTGTTGTATGCCGAAGCGGTGGTAGAGCAGGAACTGCATTAAACTACCTTAAAGAAGCAGGAATCGATGCAATTAACGGTGGAGCATGGCAAAATGCCGTAATGTAAAATATAATTAGATAGTAAATTTTTCATAGTTTTTACTTAAAAGTCAATCGGATAATTTTTCTGATTGGCTTTTTATTTTTTTAGTACCTTGCACACAAATTTACTAAAAATGTACAAATCGCTATTAATACTGTTAATGATAACTTTTCTTAGCTGTAAAAGCCAAACAAAAAAACCAATGGAAAATCATAAATACACCAACGATTTAATTAAAGAAACTTCGCCTTATTTACTACAACATGCGCATAATCCTGTAAATTGGCATGCTTGGAATGCTGAAACATTAGCACTTGCAAAAAAAGAAAATAAATTAATTTTAGTTTCAATTGGTTATGCTGCTTGTCATTGGTGTCATGTAATGGAACACGAATCTTTTGAAAGCGAAGAGGTTGCCGAAATTATGAACAAGCATTTTATTTGTATAAAAGTAGATAGAGAGGAACGTCCTGATGTCGATCAAATTTATATGAATGCTGTACAATTAATGACTGGTCGTGGTGGTTGGCCTTTAAATTGCATTGCTTTACCTGACGGCAGACCAGTTTGGGGTGGCACATATTTTCCTAAAAAAACTTGGATGAATGCGTTAAAACAACTAGCAGATTTAAAAGATAAAGAACCAGAAAAACTAGAACAACAAGCCAACAACTTATACCAAGGAATTAAGCAATCTGGATTAATTTCACTAAATAAAGATACACCAATATTTACAAAAGAAGGTTTACATAGAGTTGTAGAAAATTGGAAACCATATATGGATACCATTAATGGAGGAAGAACAGGTTCACCAAAATTTCCGATACCAAATAATTTTCAATTTCTATTGCGTTATGCAATACAAGCAAAAGACAAAGATATTTTAGATTATGTAAATTTATCTTTAACCAAAATGGCTTTTGGAGGAATTAACGACCAAATTGGTGGTGGTTTTGCAAGATATTCGGTTGATGATCATTGGCACATACCACATTTTGAAAAAATGTTATACGATAATGGGCAACTTTTAAGTTTGTATGCAAATGCATACAAAGCGACTAAAAACGAATTATACAAAGAAACAGCTTACGAAATTACCTATTTTTTAGAACGCGAATTAATGGATAAAACAGGTGCATTTTATTCGTCTTTAGATGCCGATAGCTTGGATGAAAATGGGCATTTAGAAGAAGGTGCTTTTTACATTTGGACAGAAGCCGAATTGCAAAAATTAATTTCAAACGATTACCCATTATTCAAAAGTTATTACAACATAAACTCGTATGGAAAATGGGAAAATAACACCTATCATTTAATACGAACACAACACGATTCTGATTTTGCAAAAGAACACAATTTAAAATTATCCGATTTAAAAGAAACCGTTAAAAACTGGAAAAAAACACTGCTAAAAGCACGTAAAAATAAAGAAAGACCTCGTTTAGACGACAAAATACTTACTTCATGGAATGCCTTAACTTTAAAAGGATACATCAATGCATATAAAGCCTTTGGTGATAAACATTTTTTAGATATTGCACTTAAAAATGCAAATTTTATTGAAAAAATTCAATTACAATCCGATAGTAGTTTGCACCGAAATTACAAAAACGGCAAAAGTAATATCTCTGCATATTTAGAGGATTATGCAACAGTTATTGAAGCGTTTATATTGTTACACGAAGTAACATTAGATGCCAAATGGCTAAACCTTGCCAAACAAATAACCAATTATACTATTGATCATTTTTACGATGATGCAAGTAAAATGTTCTTTTTTACTTCGGATTTAGAAAACGGATTAATCGCAAGAAAAATGGAAACGGATGACAATGTAATTCCATCATCTAATTCCATTATGGCAAATAATTTATTTAAACTATCGCATCATTTTGAAAATAAAAGTTACAAAACGGTTTCAATTGCAATGCTTAATAATGTAAAAAATAAAGCCATGCAATACGGAGCAGGTGCTTCTAACTGGTTTTTATTATACAGTAATTTTATTGGTGAATTTTACGAAGTTGCTATTGTTGGTAAAGACGCTTTAAGCAAAACAAAAATATTACAGACTGAATATATACCAAATATGTTAGTAACAGGAAGTATTACAGAATCTAATATGCCTTTATTAAAAGAACGTTTTTCAAAAAACAACACTTTAATTTATGTTTGTGTAGATAAAGCATGTCAAATGCCTAAAGAAAAAATTACGGAAGCAATTAAATTGATAAAACTTGATTTTTAATTTATAAGCAGTATTTTTGCGATTTAAAATTTATAATTTATGAACGAATTATTAAAAGAATATACCGATAAATTTACCATTTGGGGAAAAGACTTTTTACCAAAATTACTAATGGCTTTGGCAATTTTAATTATTGGTTTTTGGTTAGTTAAAGTAATTTCTAAAAACCTTAAAAAATTAATGAAACATTTTAAAGTGGACGAAACTTTAGCTGGTTTTTCTCTTGATTTACTTAAAATGGTTATGAAATTTACTGTTGTTCTTGCTACGGTAATGAAATTAGGAATTGTTAAAGAATCGATGCTAGTTGCTGCAATTGGAGCAATGGCTTTTGCTATTGGAATGGCATTACAAGGTTCGCTTGGTAATTTTGCAGGTGGAGCAATAATTATGATTTTTAAACCCTTTAAAGTTGGTGATTTAGTCGAAGCACAAGGTATATTTGGCGAAGTCCAAGAAATTCAGATATTTAACACTAAAATTTTAACGCCGTCTAATAAAACCGCATTCATACCAAACGGAGCATTATCTAACGGAAATGTAATAAATTATTCTACTAAAGGACAATTTCGTGTTGATCTAACTGTTGGCATATCCTACAACGCAAATATTGCAGAGGCAA
>CAYOWM010000080.1:0-6695 GCA_964407635.1 uncultured Flavobacteriaceae bacterium | reverse complement strand
TTCCCAATTTTATTGATATTTTGGCTTTTCATAACGAAAACCTATGAATTTTTCGAGTTCAATTTGTAGTAGAGCTAAATTTTTTTATTTCCTACCAAAATCCGCAGGAATTTCTCCCCAAGCCTTGGTTTCCCATTTTAAAATTTTATTCGTGTAGCTATTGGTTTTAATCCAATGTAAAGCACGATGTATCAATTCAAAAAGATATTGGTTATCTGCATTTGGTCTAATCGAAGTATTTATATATTTACGTGTAACCCAATTTATCGCAATCTTACTATCCGAATAAATAGGCAAATCTAGTTTGTGTTTTTTACAGTATGCTAGAGCATGTACTAAAGCTAAAAACTCCATAATATTATTGCTACCATTTTTAAAAGGACCTTGATGAAAAAGTAAGGTCTTTGTATCGGTAAAAACGCCTTGATATTCCGAATTTCCTTTGTTATCACAAGCACCATCCACAGCAATACTTTTAGTTATAGGTTTACCAATTAAAGCTAATTCAGCAGTACTTAATTCTGTTTCAAAAATATCTTTTCCGATATAATCTTGCGGATTTCCTTTAAAAGCCTTTTCGGCAAGTTCTTTAGTTAAAAAAGATTTGTATTTTGCACCTGTAAAACCCTCAATTTGTTTCTTACAAGCATTCCATGAAGTGTAAATTCCAGGTTTTTCACCTTCCCAAACTACGTAAAATTTCTTTTTTTTAGACATATTTACTTACAAATTAACCCTTCAATCACCTTAGGGAAATTATCCATTTCTAATTGATGAATTTTTTTTTGAATACTAAAAAGAGTTTCATCTTTATCTAATAGAACCTCTTTTTGAAAGATTATAGCACCATCATCGTATTTTTCGTTAACATAATGAATCGTTATTCCTGTTTTATTTTCGTTGTTTTCTAAAACCTTTTTATGAATATGCACACCATACATCCCTTTTCCACCATACTTTGGCAACAAAGCAGGATGAATATTTATAATTTTATTAGGAAATGAAGTAATAATAGTACTAGGTACTTTCCATAAAAAACCGGCAAGAATTATAAAATCAGCTTCTTTTTTTAAGAAATTTAGAATTGTTTCCGAGTGGTAAAAATCCTTTTTATTAAATATTAAATAATTGATTTTTAATCTGTTACACCTATCAATAACTTTGGCATCTTTATTGTTAGTTAGCACATGCGTTACTATTACACTTTTCTTATTTTGAAAAAAAGAAATAATATTTTCGGCATTTGTTCCGGAACCAGAAGCAAAAATAACAAGACGTTTCATTATAATAAAGGTTATAAGTAAGTACAAAAAAAAGAATTATTATTAACAAAATAGCCATATAAATGGTCTTTTATTAAAAAAAAAACATTTTAATGGTTATAAATACGAAAGCAAATGGTAAAATTTAAATTAATTGTTTACTTTTGCCACGTAATTAAATTAAAATTAACATTATGTCAGACATTACATCAAGAGTAAAAGCTATTATCGTTGACAAATTAGGCGTTGACGAAAATGAAGTAACTAACGAAGCAAACTTCACAAATGATTTAGGAGCAGATTCATTGGATACTGTAGAATTAATTATGGAATTCGAAAAAGAATTTGATATTCAAATTCCAGATGATCAAGCAGAAAATATTGCAACAGTTGGTCAAGCAATTACTTATATCGAAAGTGCAAAATAGTAATTTATTACTATAAAAAAATTAAATTGCGAGTGTTGTTTTAATACAATATTCGTAATTTTTTTGTTTAAAAAAATGGTTTTAGCACAAATACAATTATTTTTTATTAAATTTGTAGCAATACCAACTTTTCCTTATTTTTGAAAAGGAAAAAATATTAAAAATAAAAACATGGAACTAAAGCGAGTGGTAGTAACTGGATTAGGAGCATTAACTCCAATTGGTAACAATATACAAGATTATTGGAACAACTTAATCAAAGGTGTTAGCGGTGCTGCACCAATAACTTATTTTGATGCTTCAAAATTTAAAACGCAATTTGCATGTGAACTTAAAAACTTTGAAGTAACTGATTTTATTCATCGCAAAGAAGCAAGACGAATGGATCGTTTTACACAATACGCAATGGTTGCCTCTGATGAAGCTGTTAAAGATGCAGATATTGACCTTGAAAAATTAGATAAAGATAGAGTAGGAGTAATTTGGGGTGCAGGAATTGGCGGTTTAGAAACGTTTCAAAATGAAGTTTTAAATTATGCAGCTGGTGATGGTACACCACGATTTAACCCGTTTTTTATACCTAAAATGATTGCCGATATCGCTCCAGGTCAAATATCTATAAAATATGGATTTAGAGGTCCGAATTTTGCAACGGTATCTGCTTGTGCATCCTCTGCAAATGCACTTATTGATGCATTTAATTATATTCGATTAGGTCAAGCAGACATGTTTGTTGCTGGTGGTTCGGAAGCAGCAGTAACCATTGCAGGAATGGGAGGTTTTAACTCTATGCATGCTTTATCAACACGAAATGATGATCCAAAAACGGCATCCAGACCTTTTGATAAAGATCGCGATGGTTTTGTACTTGGCGAAGGTGCTGGTGCAATTATTTTAGAAGAATACGAACACGCAAAAGCAAGAGGTGCGAAAATTTATGCCGAATTACTTGGTGGAGGATTATCCGCAGATGCACATCATATAACCGCTCCACATCCCGAAGGTTTAGGAGCTTTGGCAGTAATGAAAAATTGTTTAAAAGATGCAAATTTACAACCAGAAGCAGTTGATGCGATTAATATGCACGGAACTTCAACTCCTTTAGGTGATATTGCCGAATCTAAAGCAATTAAAAAAGTATTTGGCGAACATGCCTATAACATAAATATCAATTCTACAAAGTCTATGACAGGTCATTTGTTAGGAGCAGCTGGAGCCATTGAAGCAATTGCCTCAATTTTATCCATTAAACACAGTATGGTTCCTCCTACGATTAACCATTTTACCGATGATGAAAATATAGATCCTAAATTAAATTTAACTTTTAATAAAGCACAAAAACGAGAAGTAAAAGTTGCGATGAGTAACACTTTTGGTTTTGGTGGTCATAATGCTTGTGTATTGTTTAAAAAACTTGAGGAATAAATGAATTTTCCATTTTTAAAGAAACTTAAAAATCCACTTAGTAAAAAAGAGGAAAAATTTCAGAACTCTTTAAAGCCAATTATTGGTTATAAACCAACAAAAATTCATTATTTTAAAAAAGCATTTACCCATAGTTCGGTTAAAAAAGAACTTAACGGAAAACCTTTTAATTACGAACGTTTAGAGTTTTTAGGTGATACTTTTTTAGATGCTATAGTTTCTAACTACTTGTATATCAATTCACCAAATGGAGATGAAGGCTATCTAACACAAATGCGTTCTAAAATTGTTAGTAGAGAAAACCTAAATAAAGTAGGTAAAGAATTAAATTTAATAAGTTTAGTGCAGAGTAGCGTTAAGAAAAAGCATTTTGGCGAAAACATTTACGGAAATTTATACGAAGCCGTTACAGGTGCCGTTTTTTTAGATAGAGGATACGATGGCTGTAAAAAATTTATTTATAAAACTTTATTAGATCCGTATGTAGATATTAAGCGATTAGAAGGAAAAATAACCAGTTATAAAAGCGTTTTAATAGAATGGTGTCAAAAGAATAAATTAAAATTTGACTTTGTAATAAAAGACGAAAATTCTAAAGAAAAAACCAAACATTTTACAGTAAACTGTATTATTGAACAAAAAATAATTTCAAAAGGTAGAGCTACTTCTAAGAAAAAAGCAGAGGAAATTGCTGCTCGCAGAGCATACTATACACTACAAAACGAAATTGAAAAGTAATAAATTTCTAAAAATCTATTTTGTATATTTGTTCGATAAAAATAATATATGATAGATTGTCAAAGACACAATTTTAAAATTCCTGATAGTGTTAGTTATTTAAACTGTGCATATATGTCGCCTTTTTTAAAAAAAATAGAAAAAGTAGGACACAGAGCAGTAAGCAAAAAATGCCTTCCTTTTGAAATAACAGGAGACGATTTTTTTGAAAACACAAGCAAACTTAAAGTGTTGTTTTCTAAATTAGTTTCTATCCCAGATTACAATAATGTTGCGATAATTCCTGCTACATCTTATGGTATTGCAACCGTAACAAACAATATTGTTTTAAATAAAGGTGAAGAAATTATTGTTGTTGATGAACAATTTCCTAGTAATGTCTATTCTTGGCAAAAATTAGTCAATAAAAAGGATGGAAAATTAATCAATATTGCAAAACCGAAAGCACTAAAAAATAGAGCAAAATTATGGAATAAAGCAATTTTAAAAGCTATAAATTCAAACACTAAAGTGGTAGCAATACCAATTGTACATTGGAGTGACGGAACACTATTCGATATTAAAGCCATTCGTAAAAAAACAAAAGAAAATAATGCTTTGCTCATTATTGATGGCACACAAAGTATTGGTGCATTACCATTTTCGGTTTCTAAGATACAACCTGATGCCTTAATTTGTTCAGGATATAAATGGCTATTAGGACCATATTCTATCGGATTGGCATATTTTTCGGATGCATTATGCAAAGGAAATCCTATTGAAGAAAATTGGATTAACCGAAAAAACAGTCAAGATTTTGCAAATTTGGTAAATTACGAGTCCGATTACCAACCAAAAGCAGGTAAATTTAACGTTGGTGAAATGAGTAATTTTACCTTAACACCAATGCTTTTAGAATCCATAAAACAGCTACTCGATTGGAAACCAGAACGCATTCAAGAATACACTAAATACATTTCGGAAAAAGCAATAAGAAAACTAAAAAGATTAGGTTGTTTTATTGAAAATGAAAAGTATCGTGCAGCACATTTGTTTGGTATTTATTTACCAGAAAACACCGATTTAACCGCTTTAAAAACGGAATTATCCAAGCAAAAAGTTTATGTTTCCTTTCGTGGTAATGCAGTACGAGTTTCGCCACACTTGTACAATACAAAAATGGATTTTGAAAAATTAGTTAAGTGCTTTACAACCGTTTTAAAAAAATAATATTTTAAAATTATGCAACAACAAATTTCGGTATTACTTACTACGGAAAAATTAAATATGCAAGAGGCATACGATTTTGTACAAGATACAAGTTGTGGAGGTATTGCTCTTTTTATAGGTACAGTTCGTAATAAAACGAAAAATAACGAAGTTGTTTTATTAGATTTTTCAACCTATAAACCAATGGCAATTAAAGAAATGACTAAAATTGCAAACATAGCTTTACAAAAATTTAAAATTTATAAAATTGCCATTCACCATGCAGAAGGTGAATTAAAAATTGGCGAAATACCGGTTATAATAGCTGTTTCATCTGCACATCGAGATGCTGCTTTTAAAGCCTGTCAATTTGCTATTGATACCTTAAAAGAAACTGTACCTATTTGGAAAAAAGAGCATTTTACCGATGGTACAGTTTGGGTAAATGCACATCCGTAATTTACAGCTAAATCACAAAAAAAAGCCTGTTTGAAGTAAATCAAAAGGCTTTTTTTATTAAACTTGTTTCTTTTTTAAAACGGTAAATCGTCTGCTGCATCATCGGTAGATGTTGTGTCGTTTGCAGGTTCAAAAGCATTCATATTTTCAACTGGTGGAGGCGTGTTTGCTTGTCCAGCAGCTTGTAATTTTTCAATTCGCCAACCTTGGATAGAATTAAAATATTTAGCAACACCTTCAGGGTTAATCCATTCTCTACCACGCAAATTGATATTTATTTTGACATCATCACCAATGGCAAAATTATTTAATAAATCGCATTTATCTTGAATAAATTCAACCATTAACATTTGCGGATATTGTTCTTCAGTTGTAATAACAACTTCTCTTTTTCTAAAACCATTAGAGCCAAAAGTTTGGGTTTCGCCTAAAACTTTAATTTTTCCTGATACTTCCATTTTTTTATTTTCTTTAATTATTTAAGTAACAATACTTTCCAAGCAGAAAGCACGTCTCCTTTTTCTAAAAAGGACTTTGCAAATTTATGCTTTTTTATGGAATCTACGCAAATAATATTCGGATTCTCTTGTCCAAACTTATCAACAGCTTCTTTTGTAGGTAGTTTTTCCACATTTCCTAATAAGCCTAAATCGTTTCCTGTTAGAATAATACTGTTTTTTATTTCTAACGGAATGGTATCAATACCAATTCCTAAAGTACTTATTGGCTTCGGAATTTCAAAAAAACTGTTTTTTGCTCTAGTATAAAAACTTCCTCCAGCTCTAGCAACCACATCCAATTCTTTTTGATCGATGGCTAAATTTTCATCTAAAACCGAAGCGTGAATATGTAATTTTACCACTTCGCAAAGTATTAAATTCCCTGCTCCTCCTTTACTACCTAACGAAATAATATCGTTTACTTTACATTCAAATTGCACAGGTGATTCTGCTACACGAAAAGGTTTTATCTTATCGGAAGCCAACATAGTAAATCCTGCTTTTTCAAATTCGTTTACACCTTTTGGGTATTCTGTACTAGATAAAGACATTTGTTGTACTATGTTGTATGAAACAATATTTATTACCACTTCTTTAACTTGTTGTACGTTTTCTAAAGTGTGTTTTGTAGTATTATCTCGTACACGACGTGCTGGTGAAAAAATTAATATTGGTGGATTTGCACTAAAAACATT
>CAYOWM010000079.1:0-6704 GCA_964407635.1 uncultured Flavobacteriaceae bacterium | reverse complement strand
GCAAATTACGACTATTCATTCGTTCCATATCTCCTTGTGTGTCTAAGGCAACTAAAATTCCTGCATCATCTAACATTTTTGCTAATTTATACGGAAGTTTTATATCCTCATCTTCGGTATTTGGCAACGAATGTACTCGTTGTAAAACTACGGATATAGCATTTTCTTTGAGCAATTTTGTAACTTTATTTGCTTCATGTGCTCCTACTAAAACTACTTTTTTAATTTTAAAATGTTTTTTAAAACTAATGGCTTCAACAATTTCTTTTTCGCCATTTACATGAATGTATAATGTTTTTGAACCATCAAAAATTCCTTTTAAAGCTTCGTATTTTAAATTTATTTCCGAAGTGTTTTTGATGTTATTTTCATTAAAAAAAGTATATATCTGTTTTTTTTGTTTTTCGTAATTTTTATTTTCTTTAATACTTGTTCCGTTTGCCCACCACCCAGCAGTATAAAAAGTTTTTGGCCAATCTAAATGAATGCCGTCATCTGATTTTAAAGTTGCATCTTCGTAATTCCAAGCGTCAAATTGCACGACACTCGAAGTACCTGAAATCCAACTTCCTCGTGGTGTAATCTGACCGATAAGTACGCCATTTGCTTTTACGGTTTCGGTAACTCTAGATTCTGGATTATAAGCAACAATACTTCTAATATTTGGATTAAAACTTCCGATTTCATTAGCATCTTTGGTTGCTTTTACTGCATCAATTTCGATTAAGCCTAAAGTAGAATTCATAGTAATAAAACCAGGATAAACGTGTTTTCCTGTTGCTTGAATTGTTTTTCCGTTTAGTTTAACTTTTATTAAAGTAGCATCTCCAACCAAAGTAAGTTTTCCGTTTTCAAAAGAAATAATACTGTTTTTAATCACTTTTCCGTTTCCGATATGTGCTGTAGCTCCTACGATATTAATGGTTTCTGATTGTTTTGGTGCTGGTGTTTGCTGTCCGAAAACAGTTACAGATAAAAAAAGTATGGATATATATAAGATTATTTTCATTTTAGTATAATTTAGAGTACTTGTTTTCATTTTTTTAGTTTTCCATGGAATCACAAGTGTATAATTTATTTTTTTTAATTTTCGGAGCTTGTGTTTTCACACCGCTATTTTTTTCGATTAACATTTTGTTAATTAAATCATTTCGCTCTTTTTTAATGGCTTGTTGCTGTGCTGCATCACGGTCTTTATCAAAATAAATTTTTCCGTCAATAATGGTTTTTTCCGCTTTAGCGTAAATAGATAACGGATTAGCACTCCAAAGTACTACATCGGCATCTTTACCAACTTTAATGCTACCAACACGATTATCTACATGCAATAATTTTGCAGGATTTAAAGTTACCATTTTCCATGCTTCCTCTTCTGAAATTCCACCATATTTTACTGTTTTTGCAGCTTCTTGGTTTAGTCGTCTAGACATTTCGGCATCATCGGAATTTATGGCAACCGTAATTCCTTGATTATGCAAAATTGCAGCATTATATGGTATTGCATCGTTTACTTCGTATTTGTAAGCCCACCAATCGGAAAATGTAGAAGCTCCTACACCGTGTTTTTTCATTTTATCGGCAACTTTATAGCCTTCTAAAATATGTGTAAAGGTGTTGATTTTAAAGTTAAATTTTTCGGCAACACGCATTAACATAGTAATTTCAGATTGAATATACGAGTGGCAAGTAATAAAACGTTCTTTGTTAAGAATTTCGGCAAGTACTTCTAATTCTTGGTCGTAACGTACTTTTTCGCCTCTTTTTTTCTTAGCATCGTATTCTTTAGCTCTTGTAAAATTATCCATATAAACTTGTTCGACACCCATTCTTGTCTGTGGAAATCTACCAGAATTAAACGGTGTTCTACTGTGTTTTACATTTTCTCCTAAAGCAAATTTTATAAATTTATGATTTTTTATTTGCATAGCATCAGCATTTTCTCCCCATTTTAACTTAATTAAAGCAGTACGTCCTCCAATAGGATTTGCCGAACCGTGTAGTAATTGCGACATAGTAACACCTCCTGCTAAATTTCGATAAATATTAATATCGTTTGGTCTAACTACATCTTGGATGGTTACTTCTGCCGAATTGTTTTGTCCTCCTTCGTTAACACCACCACTAATTGCAATATGCGAATGTTCGTCAATTATTCCTGATGTTAAATGTTTTCCTGTACCATCAATTACTAAATAATCATCGTTTACGGTATAATTTGTATTGGTAATTTTATAAATTTTACCATTTTTAATTACCACATTTTTATTTTTTAAAATACCATCTTTTTCATTTGTCCAAACCGTTACATTTTTAATTAAAATGTTTTGTTGTTTTGGTTTTTGTAAAAAGCCATAAGCAATATTAGGATAAGTAACAGGATGAATGGTTTTTGCCTTTTTTACTTTTTCAATATTTGTTTTTACCGTCTTTTTTTTGTCTTTTTTGGTTTTTTTAATAGCAACAAAATTTGCTTCATCGCCGTTTTCTAAAACTGCTTTACCTGAAAATTGATTTGCGTTTTCAACTTTAGCAGTTAAACGAATAAACTGTTGTTTGGTAGAGTCTAATGGATTAAATAAAATAGTTAACCAATTATTTTTATAGGTAGTTTTAGATTTTAGCTCTAAAGAATCTAACGTTATTTTTGCTTTAATTTTGGAAGGTTTTCCTTTTAAAGATAATAGGTATTTTTTAGCATTCAAATTTACGGTATAATCACCAGAAATTGCAACTAACGTTCTATCTTGAATAACATTTTTAGTTCCTTGTGTCCAATTTTCGTACAATACCATTTCTTTATCAAAAATCGGTTTAGAAGTGATTAAAAAATTTGCTAACATGCCACTTTTAAGCGAACCTATTTCGTTTTCTTTATGTAAATATTTAGCAGGAATTGTGGTTAAACTAGCTAGAGCAGTTGTTTCGTTTAAACCATATGTAATGGCTTTTAAAAGATTTTTTCTAAAATCGGATTTCTTTTTTAAATCGGAAGTTGTCAAAGCAAATTCTACATCATTTTTAGACATTATTGCAGGATTTGCAGGAGCTTGGTTCCAAAAACGCAAATCGCTTAATGCTATTTTATCTGCATAATAAGGATTGGTTACATCGTATGGTTTTGGAAAATTTATCGGTAAAATAAATTTTTGATTGGTGTTTTTTATCTCGTCTATTCGTTCCAATTCGTTTCCACCACCTTTTATAATAAAATCTTGATGAATGGTTTTTGATAATTTGGCAATTCTAAGAGCATTTAATTTATCATTTGCTTCGAAAATTGCAGGAAGGTTTTTATTTTTAATCTGTGCATTTATAGAAATATCGTTTACATTATTTTGTGTTTGATACCAAGTAACATCGTTAAAAAATTGTCGTAATAAAGCTAGTTTTCCCATTAAAGAGGAAGGATAACTTTGTTTAGAAGTACGACTCTTAGAAAAAGCAAAGTGTTGCATTGCCTTTTGCGAAAGGATGCGTTTATTATTAGAAGCTTTTGCATTTAAGCAAGTAAGTAAAGATGTTCCACGAGCAATTCCGTCTTTAACGTGTGTATTGACAACACCAAAACCTAATTTTAGTAATTCCTTATCGGATTTATTATCGTATTTAAAAAAATCTAAAGCATTGGTTTCTGGTCGTATGTGGTCGTTCCAGTAGTAACCATCTCGATTAGAATCCCATTGGCGATTAAACCAATTAGAACGCTCTCTTTTAGGTTTTGTAATACCAAAATCACTATAAATATCGATAAAAGATGGGTAAATATACAAACCACTTAAATCGACAATTTTAGCATTTTTAGGAATGTTTATTTTTTCACCAACCGAAACAATTTTACTATTTTTAATTACTAAAGTGGCGTTTTTATAAACTAAAGTTGGATTTACATAAATTGTTGCATTGGTAAATGCAACATACGATTGTTTAGGTGTTTTAATGCCATCGTTTTTGGGAAAATATTCTTGTGAGAAAAGAAAAGAAATGCTAAAAAGAAGCAAAAAAACTAACGATTGTTTTTTCATTATTATTTGATTTTGCGTAAAGATACAAAACCAAATAAATAAAATAGTATAAAATAGAATTTTTAACTATTAGAAGTATCTATTAATTTTCGTCTATATGCTGTTAATAATTTGGATTTAGATATAAAACCGAAGTATTTTCCGTCTTTAATAACTGGCAAATTCCAAGCACTAGAACCAGTAAATTTTTTCATAATTATTTGCATGGTATCGGTTTGGTAATCTATAATATCTGGTGTACGATGCATAATATCTCGCACATGTATTTTTTTATACATTTTTTTATTAAACATAACATCCCGAATATCGTCTAACATAACAACCCCTAAAAATTCTAAATCACTATTTACTACAGGATATAAATTTCTACTAGATTTTGCAACTGCTTTTTTTAGCATTTTTCCTAATTTCATATTTGGTGTAATTGCAATAAAATTATGCTCAATAATCGAATCGACATCAATCATCATCATAGCATTTTTATCTTTATCGTGTGTCATTAACTCGCCTTTCTGAGCCAATTCTGCAGCATAAATATTAAAAGGAATATATTTTTTGGTAACTAAAAATGAAATTGATGAAACAATCATTAAAGGCACAAAAAGTTCGTAACCACCTGTGATTTCAGCAATTAAAAACACAGCAGTAAGCGGTGCTTGTAAAATTCCAGCCATAAGTCCAGCCATACCAACCATTGCAAAATTAATTTCAGAAAGATGGTGATTAGAAAATCCGCTTTCGTTTATAATTTTAGCAAATACAAATCCAGAAATGCTACCTGTAAAAAGTGTTGGAGCAAAAACACCTCCAATTCCTCCTGCACCAAAGGTAAAAGACATTGCTACAACTTTAAAAGTAACCAAACCAACTAAAAATAAAATGGCTACCCAAACATCATCAGAAGATACATGAAAAAAATTTTGATTGGTAATTTCAGAAATATTTCCTTTTAAAATGTTGTTTATTGTTTCATAACCTTCTCCGAAAAGAGGAGGAACAAAAAACACAATAACACCTAACAATACACCTCCAAAAAGCAACCGTTTATATGAATTGGTAATTTTTTTAAAAAAACGATCAATTCCAAAATATACTTTACTAAAATAAATAGAAGTAGTTGCAGAAGTAATACCTAATAAAATAAAGAATAAAACATCGTTTAATTTGAATTTATCGTCAATTCTAAAGTGTAACAAAACATCGTCTCCTAAAAAAAAATACGAAGTTAAAACAGCAGTAACCGATGCTAATAATAACGGAATCATCGAAGCCATTGTTAATTCCAAACTAAAAATTTCAACGGCAAAAACAATAGCAGCAATAGGTGCTTTAAAAATAGAAGACATAGCTCCTGCTGCTGCTGCACCAATTAATAAAGTTCTTTTAGTTTGGTTTAAATGCAATAAACGAGCAAAATTAGAACCTAATGCAGAGCCAGTTGCTACGGTTGGTCCTTCCAAACCTACCGAACCACCAAAACCAACCGTTATTGGTGCTGTTAAAATGGAAGCCCACATTTGATGCGAAGGCATAATTCCTTTTAATTTTGAAATGGCATACAAAGTAGAAGGAATACCATGGCCAACTTTTTTTTTAATAATATAATTTCCAATGAGTAGTACTAAAAAAAGACCCATTATCGGAAAAATAAAATAAAAAGCTTGATGTATTTCTTTTATAAATTTTCCTTCTAATAAACCTTGAATAAGGTGTGTTAAGTTTTTTAAGGTAACCGCTCCTAATCCTGCTAAAAACCCGATAATAGCACTTAAAATATAAATAAAATGCTCGTTTGAAATGTGTTTATAACGCCATTTTAAAAATTTAGTTATAACTTTTTTAGATTCCATTTATAGTACCATTACATAATTAGCCTTACACCACCAAGTTCCTCAATTTTATACGGAAAATGATCGCCAGGAGAACCAATAAACATAAAGTTTACAGGTACACTCCATTTTTTAGATAGTTTTTGAATTAATTTTGGACCAAAATCGCCTTCCATTTCTACAAAATCAATTTTAATTTCAGGATATTCTCTATCTAAAAACTGAATATCTCTTCCTAAATTTTTTGCTGGAGTTTCGCCTTTTCGTAAAACGTGTACAATTTTAATTTTTTTAGTATGCTCGTTATTTTTAATGTACATCATTACTTTGTTAAGATTTGCTAAATTATCTCCTTTAGTAAAAAACACAAATTCTTGTGAAATAATAGTGTTAATTGTAGTAATAACATACTCATCTACACGTTTTATAAATTTTAAAACACCTCTAAGTAAAACAATACGGTTTAGCATAATAACGATAAAACCCATTGCAACTAAAAAGTATGGTAAAAACAACGATAAATTGCTAGGCAAAGTTTCTTTTGTAACCAAACCAGTAACTTTATCTATATGTTCAACTACTTTCGGAGGCATAATAATATTTCCCCAAAGAGCAACACCAACACCAACCATGGCAATAATTAATCCAAACCACGGAGCACGTTCTGGTCTTGGTAATTTTTTACGCTTCATTTTTAGTAATATATTACCAACAACAAATAATCCCATTACTGATAAAAAAGAAATGGTATAAACTCCTGCAAGTAATAATGTGTTCCCTTTAGTAATTATCAAAACCGAAATACTTAAAAATAAAAACATTAAAATTATTCTATACGATGTTCCTTTAGCAT
>CAYOWM010000078.1:0-6787 GCA_964407635.1 uncultured Flavobacteriaceae bacterium | reverse complement strand
ATAATTTTTAGATTAATTTATAAAACTAGCTTTTTTAGGGTCAGTTATAAAAATTAGGGATTCAATAAAGAATTTTTTTTGCATAAAAACACCTGTATTGACGATAGATTTTGGTAACGGTTTTACATCCGCAGTTTCGCCAAAGCGATATTGTCGTGATATAATACCAATTTAACTTTATAAAATTGCATTCTATCTACTTCTTTTTCACAATCTTTTTGTTAAAATATTTTACAATAGCTAAGGCTATTCAAAAAACATTTTAACTTCAACCTTGCAAAAAAATACTCAATATAATTTTACGACTTAATGTGCATCCAACCAATTTTTGCCTTGGTCGATATCTACAATAAGCGGAATGCTAAGTTTATACGCATTTTCCATTTCGGTTTTAAAAATAGGTTTTAGTGTTTCTAATTCCGAATTATGTACATCAAAAACTAATTCATCGTGTACTTGTAATAGCATTTTGGTTTTGTAATTACCGTTGTCTAAAATTTCCTGAATTTTAATCATAGCAATTTTAATAATGTCTGCAGCAGTACCTTGTATTGGAGCATTTACCGCATTTCGTTCATCGCCAGAGCGTACAATACTATTGTTTGAATTTATGTTTTTTAAATACCTACGTCTTCCTAAAAGTGTTTCTACATAACCTTGTTCTCTTGCCAAATTTACTTGTTTGGAAATGTATTCTTTTAATGTTGGATACGTTTCGTAGTACGCATCGATAAGTGCTTTTGCTTCTTTACGGCTGAGGTTAGTTTGTTGGCTTAGTCCAAATGCCGAAACGCCATAAATTATTCCGAAATTAACTGTTTTTGCTTGGCTACGTTGCTCTTTAGTAACTTGTTCTAACGGAATATCAAATATTTTAGCAGCGGTTGCTTTATGGATATCTTCGCCATTAATAAAACTTTGTTTCATGGTTTCATCACCACTCATTTCGGCAATTAAACGCAATTCAATTTGCGAATAATCTGCAGCTAGTAGTGTGTAATTTGCATCTCTTGCAATAAATGCTTTTCGTACTTGTCGTCCTCGTTCGGTTCGGATAGGAATGTTTTGTAAATTTGGATTTACAGAACTTAATCTTCCAGTTGCAGCAACGGTTTGCATATATGTAGTGTGAATTCTACCAGTTTTTGTATCTACTAATTTTGGCAAGGCTTCAATGTAGGTATTTTTTAGTTTTACCAAACCTCGCCAAGTTAAAATATTGCGAACAATTTCGTGTTCTTTTGCCAGTTTTGAAAGAATTTCCTCGCCAGTAGCATATTGTCCTGTTTTGGTTTTTTTAGGTTTTTCAACTAGTTTTAAATGCTCAAAAAGTACAATACCTAATTGTTTTGGCGATGCTAAATTAAATTCTTGGTTTGCAGTTTGGTAAATGTTGTTTTGCAAAGCTAAAATATCCTTATTTAGTTCTTTTTCTAAAGATTTTAAAAAATCTATATCCAAGTTTATACCTTCTAATTCCATTTTTGCTAATACCGAAATTAATGGTGTTTCAATATTTTGGAATAGTTTTTCTACATTTTTCTCTTGTAATTTTTTTGCAAATATTTCTTTTAATTGAAAAGTAATATCTGCATCCTCGACGGCATATTCGGTAATTTGTTTTAAATCTACGCTTCGCATGGATTTTTGATTTTTGCCTTTTTTTCCGATTAATTTCTCAATAGATAACGGATGATAATTCAAATACGTTTCGGCAAGTACATCCATATTATGACGCATATCTGGTTGCAATAAATAATGTGCAATCATGGTGTCAAAATACTTTCCTTTTACCTGTAAGTTGTATTTATGCAATACTTTGGTGTCGTATTTTATGTTTTGAGCTATTTTTTCGATGTTTTCGTTTTCAAAAAACGGACGAAGTTCTTCGATAAGTACTTGTGCTTCGTCTTTATTTTCAGGAAACGGAATGTAGTATCCTTTTCCTTTTTCGTAAGAAAATGCAATTCCTACAAGTTCTGCTTCTAAAGTGTTTAGGCTTGTTGTTTCGGTGTCAAAACAAACCGATTTTTGTTGTAGTAATTTCTTTAGGAATAGTTTTCTGGATACGGGTGTTTCTAGTGTTTGGTAAAAATGTTCGGTATTTTCTAAAGTTTTAAAAGTAGTAGTTATATTTTCAGTTTTATCCGCTTCGTCAAATTGAGCAAATAAATCTAGTTGTCCTGTATTTTCTTGTTTTTTGGTACTTTTTTTAGGTTTTTCAGAAGTAGAAGTATCTGTTTTTTGTTGGTTTACTCTAAAAATACGTTGTATGGTTTCCCACATTCTTCTAAATTCCAATTCTTGAAACAATTGCTGTACTTCGTCAAAATTTGGTTGGGAAAGTTGGTAGTTTTCCTCGTGAAATTCCACAGGACAATCCAGCATAATTGTGGCTAGTTGTTTGGATAGAAGTCCGAGTTCTTTATTGGCTTCTACTTTTTCTTTCATTTTTCCTTTTAGGTCAGCTGTGTTTGCTAAAAGGTTTTCCATTGAGCCGTATTGTTTTAAGAATTTTTTTGCGGTTTTATCGCCAACACCAGGCAATCCAGGAATATTATCAACAGCATCACCCATCATACCAAGGTAATCAATTACTTGTAACGGATCATCAATTTCAAATTTTTCTTTTACCTTTTCAACATCCCAAATTTCAATTCCGTTACCCATTCTGGCAGGTTTGTACATAAAGATATTTTCCGAAACCAATTGTGCAAAGTCTTTATCTGGTGTTACCATAAATACTTGATAATCTTGTTTTTCGGCTTGTTTTGCAAGTGTTCCTATTAAGTCATCTGCTTCATAACCTTCTACTTCTACTATCGGAATTTGCATGGCTTCCAAAATTTTATGAATATATGGTACTGCTATTTTTATTCCTTCAGGAGTTTCTTGTCTGTTTGCTTTGTAACTAACTAAGGCTTCGGTTCTTGCATGCGAACCTCCTTTGTCAAAAGCAACGGCTAATAAGTCAGGTTTTTCTCTACGAATTACGTCTAAAAGCGAATTCATAAAGCCTAAAATTGCCGAAGTATCCATTCCTTTTGAATTGATTCTTGGATTTTTTATTAAAGCGTAATATCCTCTAAAAATTAAAGCGTAAGCATCGAGTAAAAAAAGACGTTTTTTTTGCATGGATTTTGTTTTAGGCAAATATAGTTTTAATATTTACTATTTTGCAAGTAATTTGGTAAGGACTTCCGAAGCAATATGAATTCCGAAAAGTGCTGGTATGTAACTAATAGTTCCGTAAAAGGATTTTTTATAGTTTGTACCATCGGTAAGTTGTACGCTATTTTTATTTTGAAATTCGGTAGAAAACACACAGCGAATACCTTTGTCTATACCAACTTTTTTGAGTTCTCTTTTAAGAACTCTAGAAAGTGCACAATTTTTTGTTTTATGAATATCTCTAACCAAAATTTTACTAGCATCCATTTTACCTCCAGCACCCATCGAGCTAACCATTTTTACTTTTTTGCGTTTGGCAGCAATTAGTAAGTTTATTTTTGGCTTTACACTGTCAATACAGTCTAAAACGTAATCGTATTTTTTATCTACAATATCGTAAGCGTCTTGTGGTGCAAGAAATTTCGGAATTTTCTTTAGATTTAAAAGCGGATTAATATCTAATAAACGCTCTGCAACTACATCTACTTTTAATTTTTTTATAGTGGAATGCAATGCAGGTAATTGACGATTAATATTTGTTATATCTATGGTATCACCATCGATAATGGTTAGGTTTCCGATTCCTGCTCTAACTAAAAATTCGGCAGCAAAAGAGCCAACACCACCAAGACCAATAATTAAAATAGAGCTTTTTTGTAATTTCTGAATGCCTTTTTCGTCAATTAAAAGTTCGGTTCGTTCTAACCAATTCGGATTCATAAAATACGGTTTTAAAATTATTTTGCAGTGCCAAAAGTAAAGATTCTAACGGAATATTTTTAATTTCAGCAGCTTTATTGTATATTTTTTCGATGGAAATTTCGGCATCGTCGGTTTCTAAAAATAATTTGTTTATTGGTATGTTTTTAAAGACTTGTTGTAAATTTTCTTTGCTTAGTAGCTGTTTTCCGAAAGAAAGATAAAATCCGTTTTTTAGTAATTGATTTGCGAGTTCTTGTTTTTTATTAAAACCATGAATTATAAAGGAATAATCGTATTTTTTAGTGATTTGTATAATTTCTTGAAAGGATTTTACGCAATGTATAATTACAGGTTTTTTAATTTTTTTGTTTAGTTCTAGTTGTTTTTTAAAAACTTCTTTTTGTATTTCAAAACTGGTGTTTGTTAGTTTATCTAAACCTATTTCGCCTAAGGCAATGCAGTGTTTATTGTTTAAATCTGTTTTTAAAATTTTAAATTCGGTTTGTGTATTTTCGTCTGTAATAAACCAAGGATGTAAACCACTTGAAAAATGCTGTTTTGTAAAATTTTCAGTTATTTTTTTATTGTAAATTTCAAAGGTATTTTCGTGTATATTTAATTTATGTGTATGTATGTTTATGTATTTCATAATTTACACAACACGTTGTAATTTATCGTATAATAATTTTTTAAGATTGGTATAGTTTTTTACCAATTCTAATTCCGTTCGTTTGTCTTGAGCTTCTAAAATAGTTGTTTTGATACTTGCTATTTTTTGTTCGATTAAAATGCGTCTTAGGTTGTAAATTGCATCGGTTACTAGTTTAGAAATTGCTTTTTCTTTTGGTTTGACAATAATGTGTTTGCGTTCCCAATCGCTTAAAATATAGCGTTCGTTTTCCATAAAAATATCGGAAACTAATTGGTTAATTGCAGGATCAGGATGGTTTATAAAATATTCAATAGAAACACGTTTGTCTTGGTTTAATTGGTTTATAATATCAAAATAAATGTTTTTAAAAACAGGGTTACTAAATTCAATTTCATCATCTTGCAGGTGTAAATATATTTCTTCTGAAATTTTATTGGTATATATTTTTTTAACGATTTCAAATTCGCCATCCTCGTTTTCTTCTTCAAAATAATCTATAAAATCGGCTTCTTTGTTTCCGTATAATAATAGGATTTCAATAAGGTGTTTTTCTAGAATTTCTAGTTGGTTTATTTTAACCGTTGCTTGTTTGTTTTCCGAAACAATTTCTAGTGGTTTTTTGGTGTGTTTGTTTTTTTTATTTTGTTCTTTTTCGTTTTTTATTCTAATTTGTGCTAGTTCTGCAAATAAAACTTTTTCGGTAATTTGCATAATGTTTGCACATTCTTTTATGTAAATTTCGCGTTGTATGGCACTTGGTATTTTGGCAATACTTTGTACAATTTCTCTAATTAGCGATGCTTTTTTTACAGGATCGTTTTTGGCATCTTTTAAAAGTAAGGAAACTTTAAATTGGATAAAATCTTGTGCGTTTTCGGTTAAGAATTCTTGTAATTCTGTTTTGCTTACGCTTTTTGCATAACTGTCTGGATCTTGGTTTTCAGGAAATGCAACTACTTTTACATTAACGCCTTGTTCTAAAATTAAATCAATTCCACGTATGGAAGCTCTAATTCCTGCTGCATCACCATCAAATAATACAGTTATGGTGTTGGTAAGTCTGCTAACTAATCGGATTTGTTCGGTAGTTAATGCTGTTCCTGATGAGGAAACAGTGTTTGTAATGCCTTTTTGATGAAAGGAAATAACATCGGTATATCCTTCTACAAGATAGCAATTATCCTCTTTAGCAATGGCTTGTTTTGCAAAATGAATTCCGTATAAGACTTTACTTTTATGGTAAATTTCGCTTTCAGGAGAATTTAAGTATTTGGCAGCTTTTTTATTGGTTTGTAATATTCGTCCTCCAAAACCTAAAATTCGTCCACTCATCGAGTGTATCGGAAACATAACACGACCTTTAAAACGGTCAAATTTTTTATTTTCCTTTACAATGGTGAGTCCTGTTTTTTCTAAATAATCTAGTTTGTATTTTTTTTGGAGTGCAATATCGGTAAACCAAGACCATTCATCTACGGAATAGCCAAGTTCAAACTTTTTAATGGTTTCATCGGTAAAGCCTCGTTCTTTAAAATAGGTATAACCGATAGCCTTTCCTTTAGGATGATCAAACAAGGCATTATGACAGGTGTCTTTAGCAAATTCCGAAACCAAATACATACTTTCTCTAGTACTTGCTTGTTGTTTTTGTTCGTCAGTTTGTTGGGTTTCCTCAATTTCAATATTGTATTTTTTTGCTAAATATCGAATTGCTTCAGGGTAGGAGTAGTGTTCGTGTTCCATTAAAAAGGAAATGACGTTTCCTCCTTTACCAGTACTAAAATCTTTCCAAATTTGTTTTGCAGGAGAAACCATAAAGGAAGGCGATTTTTCATCTGCAAACGGACTTAATCCTTTAAAATTGCTTCCTGCTTTTTTAAGATGTACAAATTCACCAATTACTTCTTCTAATTGTGCAATATCAAAGACTTTTTCTATGGTGTTTTTGCTGATCATTTTTAAGGGTTTGTTTTTTTACAAATGTAAAAAAAAACACAGATATAATTACTTATAGCAGTTTAATTTTGGTGTGGTTCGATAATTCCTTAAATCCGCAAAGTTTTTCGATACGCATCATAACCAATGCTATGTTTGCGTGTCTCAAAATTGTGCTGCACCAATACTAACGCACATATTGATTTTTCGTTACGAAAACCTTTGCGGATTTAAAGTAATTGAAAATAATCATAGCATTTTATAAGTTAGAAAGGATTCCGAGGTAGGTAATAATCTTTTGATATTTGTCAAGTATTCATTACAAAC
>CAYOWM010000077.1:0-6826 GCA_964407635.1 uncultured Flavobacteriaceae bacterium | reverse complement strand
AAAAATCGCGTTTATCTTCTACAAAATCTCTAAATTCGCGTTGTTGAATGTTTTTAGACACATCAACTAAGGCGGATTTTACATTTGCTTCAAATTGTTTTTCGCCAATATCGATAGAATTGTTAATCCAAAAAACTTGCACGGCAATAATACCTACAACAGCAACCACCATTAAAACAATAAGAGAAATAAAAATTTTCTTTCGCATACTGCAAAGATAGTTTAAAGCAATTTAAAATGTTAATTTTTAACGATTCTTAACGAAGTTTGTATTTATTTAACATTTTATTAGTTAAAATATTCCGCTTTAAAAAGTTGTAATTCTTCTTTAAAACTTTTTGGTTTGAAACCTAAAACTGCGATAGATTTTTCTAAATTAAAACCTGTTTTTTTTGGTCGTTTTGCTTTCTGATTTAATTTTTGAGTGGTGATTGGTAGAATTAAATCCGAATTTAATTTAAAAGTTTTTGCAATTTGTAAAGCAATTTCGTAAATAGATAACAACTCATTACTAGAGATGTGAAAAATTCCTTTTGTGCGTTTTTTTGCACTTAATAAACAAGCTTCTGCCAAACTTTTCGAATAGGTTGGCATACGATATTGATCGGTTATTATTGTAATTTTTTTATTGTTTTCTAAACTGTCTTTTATCCATAAAACAATATTACTCTTAGTTGAATTTTTAGGTTTTCCAAAAACTAAAATAGTTCGTAAAATGGTAAAATTAACTAGGTTTTTTTGCGCATAATTTTCCGCTTTTAACTTAGATAAACCATAATAATTAACAGGATTTTCTTTGTCGGTTTCAGAATAGAAACCTTGCTTTCCGTCAAAAATAAAATCTGTGGATATAAAAATAAAATGGCACGTATTTTTCTTGCAAAAATCTACAAAATACGAAGTTGCTTCAGTATTAACAGCATTACATTTTTTTTGTTCTACTTCGCATACATCTACATTTGTCATTGCAGCACCGTGAATTATAAAATTTGGTTTTACCGTTTCTAAAACCTTAGTTACTTTTGATTTATCGGTTATATCTACATTGTAGTAGGTGAATTTTTTAAAATCTGAAATTCTGTTTTCACCTTTTGAAATCCCAAATACATCAAAATTTGCATCTTTGGTAAAAATTGAAACTAATTCTTGTCCTAGCAGACCATTACTTCCTGTTATGAGTATTTTTTGTTTCAAAATATTTCTTGTAATTTTTCTATTTGTTCTTTTCTTCCTAAAATAATTAGTTTAGAATTTTCTATTAGTTTGGTGTCTGCTTCAGGGTTAATTTGGTATTCGTTTTTTGGTGTTTTAAAACCAATTACCGAACAACCTGTAATTCGTCGTAAATCTAAATCTAAAATAGTTTTATTTAGGTAGCGTTTAGGTAAGCTATTTACTTCAATTTCTTTTAAATTGGTTTGGCAATTTGCATCTGAAGTTAATTTATCTACAAATTCTATAATATCTGGTAAAACTACTAAAGACGCCATATGATCGCCTCCTAAACGGTCAGGCATAATGATATTATTTGCTCCTGCAACACGAAGTTTTTTTTCAGAGTTATCCATCGATGCACGACTTATAATGGTTAATTTAGGATTGTATTGTCTTGCTGATAGTACAATATATAAATTATCGGCATCGCTTGGTAAAGCTGCAATTAAATACGAAGCGTATTGAATTCCTGCTTTTTCGAGATATTTATCGTTTGTAGCATCGCCTTTTACACACAAAAAATTTTTATCTTGCATGGATTCGACTAATTTTTCATTGTTTTCAATAACAACAACTTTAACCTTATTTGCTAATAATTTTTTTACGGTTTGTTTCCCATTATGACCATAACCACAAACAATGGTGTGTCCTTTTAGAGCATTTAATTCTTTTTGCATTCGTTTATTTTTTAGTTCTTTAAAAAATTTTCCTGTAGCTATAAATTCGGTAAATAAGGAAATTATATATCCAAAAATACCAATACTAGTAATTATTAAAAAAATGGTAAATAATCTACCAGTATCCGAAAGTGGTTCAATTTCTCCAAAACCTACCGTTGACATAGTAATTACAACCATGTATAAGGCATTGATAAAGGAATAATTTTCTAATTTCATATATGCATAAACACCAATTGCGGTTAGTGTAAATGCAATAATACTGATGATTATAATTTTATTTTTGAATTTCATTTAGCAATTATTATTCCTTTTATAAATCAAAAACCGAGCTTCTTTTGGTGTAAATCATATCTTTTAATTTTAGTAAAAAAGCTAAAGTTAAATACAATCCAAAAGATAAACCAGCTGTAACAAACGAAATGTAAATAAAAAACAATCGAACACTGGTAGCACGCATACCTAATTTATCGGCAAATCTAGACAATACATTATAGCCGTGTAGTTCAAAAAAATGCCTTATTTTATCAATAGTTTTCATTGTTGCAAAGGTACGCTATTTTATCAAGATTAAAAAATAATGTAATATTTGCCTCAATAATTTAGCAGTAATATTGTACCTTGCAGGTTTGTAAAAAATCCATGAAAAAAAAACAAGAATACATACAAGTTTTAGGTTCTAGAGTACACAATTTAAAAAATATTGATGTAAAAATACCTAGAAATCAGCTTGTTGTGATAACAGGTTTGAGTGGTAGCGGAAAATCATCCTTAGCCTTTGACACCATTTATGCAGAAGGACAACGACGATATATCGAAACGTTTTCTGCTTATGCAAGACAATTTTTAGGTAATTTAGAACGACCAGATGTCGATAAAATAGACGGTCTTTCACCAGTAATTGCAATTGAACAAAAAACAACCAACCGGAGTCCTCGTTCTACTGTCGGAACAATTACCGAAATTTACGATTTTTTACGCTTACTTTTTGCTCGTGTCGGAACAGCATATTCCTTTCATACCAACGAAAAAATGGTACAGTATTCCGATGAAAAAATTCAAGATTTAATACTACAAGATTATAATAATCAAAAAATTAATATTCTTTCGCCTGTTATTAAATCCCGAAAAGGACATTATCGCGAATTGTTCGAGCAAATTGCAAAACAAGGCTTTGTACGTGTTCGTGTAGATGGCGAAATTGTTGAAATACAAAAAGGAATGCGTTTAGATAGGTACAAAACGCACGATATTGAAATTGTAATTGATAGAATTAAAGTTTCCGAAACTTCTAAAAAAAGATTAGCAGAAGCCATAAAAACCGCTATGTATCACGGTGAAAATGTTATTTTAATTGTAGAACAAGAAACAAAAAAAGCACGATATTTTAGCAGAAATCTAATGTGTCCTACTACCGGAATTGCGTACAACAAACCAGAACCAAATAGCTTTTCGTTTAATTCGCCAAAAGGTGCTTGTCCTAAATGTAACGGATTAGGAACGGTAAATGAAGTTAGCATCGATAAAATTTTTCCAGATAAATCGTTAAGCATTCAAAATGGCGGAATTGCTCCAATTGGTGAAGCAAAAAATACGTGGATTTTTAAACAGTTAGAAACTATCGGACAAAAATTCAATTTTAATTTGCAAACGCCTATTAAAGATATTTCAAAAAACGCTATGGATGTTATCCTTTACGGAGGAAAAGATTCGTTTGATATAAAATCTAAATTAGTTGGTGTTACCAAAAATTACCAAATTGAATTTGAAGGTATTGAAAAGTTTATTAAAAACCAATACGAACAAAGTGGTTCTAGCTCAATAAAAAGATGGGCAAAAGGATTTATGACTGAAAACACTTGTTCGGAATGTAACGGTACTCGCTTAAAAAAAGAATCGCTTTTTTTTAAAATAAACGGTAAAAATATAGGCGAACTTTCGCAAATGGATATTATCGAATTAGCAAAATGGTTTGAGAACTTACAATTAAACAAAACGGAACAGTTAATTGGTGCTGAAATTTTAAAGGAAATAAAAGATAGAATTCAGTTTTTGCTAGATGTAGGCTTAGATTATCTAACTATTGACAGAAGCTCTAAAACGCTTTCAGGAGGAGAATCGCAACGCATTAGATTGGCTACACAAATTGGCTCCAAATTAGTTGGTGTTTTGTATATTTTAGACGAACCAAGTATTGGTTTACATCAACGAGATAATGAAAAATTAATACATTCGTTAACACAATTACGCGATACAGGTAATTCAGTAATTGTAGTAGAACACGATAAAGATATGATGCTTGAAGCAGATTATATTATTGATATCGGTCCTTTTGCAGGAAAAAATGGTGGTGAAATTATTAGCCAAGGCTCTCCTAAAGAATTATTAAACTCCGATACTTTAACTGCTTCGTATTTAAACGGAAAAAACACTTTTGAAATTCCGAAAATACTACGAAAAGGAAATGGAAAAAAAATCGTTTTGAAAGGAGCAACAGGTAATAATCTTAAAAATGTAACCGCAGAATTTCCTTTAGGAAAAATGATATGTGTAACAGGCGTTTCAGGAAGTGGAAAATCTACTTTAATAAACGAAACCTTATATCCAATTATTAACAGACATATTTATAAAGCCGTTAAAGAGCCTTTACCATTCAAATCTATTTCTGGCTTAGAACATATTGATAAAATTATAGATATAAACCAATCACCAATTGGCAGAACACCTCGTTCTAATCCAGCAACGTATACTGGCGTTTTTACCGAAATACGAAGTCTTTTTGCAAAAACTCCCGAAGCTTTAATTAGAGGCTATAAACCAGGGCGATTTTCGTTTAATGTAAAAGAAGGAAGGTGCGAAACTTGCCAAGGAGGAGGCGTTCGGATTATAGAAATGAACTTTTTACCTGATGTGCATGTAGAATGTGAAACTTGTATGGGAAAACGTTTTACACGCGAAACTCTAGAAATTAGATATAAAGGAAAATCTATTTCAGATATTTTAAATATGACTATTAACGAAGCCGTTGTGTTTTTTGAATCAATTCCGAAAATCTATAAAAAAATAAAAACTATTCAAGATGTAGGACTTGGTTATATTAGTTTAGGACAACCATCAACTACTCTTTCAGGAGGCGAAGCACAACGCATAAAATTAGCAACCGAATTATCTAAAAGAGACACAGGAAATACTTTTTACATTTTAGACGAACCTACAACAGGATTGCATTTTGAGGATATTAGAGTGCTAATGCATGTATTAAACGAATTAACCAATAAAGGGAATACTGTTTTAATAATTGAACACAATTTAGATGTAATAAAACTTGCCGATTACATTATAGATGTTGGACCAGAAGGCGGAAAAAATGGTGGTAAAATCATAGCAAAAGGAACACCAAAAGAAATTTGCAAAGTAAAAGGTAGTTATACTGCAAAATTTCTAAAAAAAGAAGTATCTTAGATTTTTAAAATAAATGCGAAAAATATTGAATTATGACAGATAAAAAAATTATAGAAAAATTAAAACAAAAAACGTGGAACGAAATAAAAACAAACGATTCTTGGGCAATATTTAAAATAATGTCCGAATTTGTAGAAGGCTACGAACGAATGAGTAAAGTT
The DNA here is from genome assembly GCA_964407635.1 of uncultured Flavobacteriaceae bacterium. GTDB lineage: Bacteria > Bacteroidota > Bacteroidia > Flavobacteriales > Flavobacteriaceae > S010-17. The sequence goes on along the minus strand of CAYOWM010000077.1, from coordinate 1,311 downwards.
GGTCCTTGCGTTAGTATTTTTGGTTCTGCACGTACTAATCCAGAGGATAAATACTATAAAATGGCTGAAAATATAGGCTATCTTTTAACTCAAAATGGGTATGGCGTCATAACTGGCGGAGGTCCAGGTATTATGGAAGCAGGAAACAAAGGAGCACATAGAGGTAAAGGTGTTTCGGTTGGATTAAACATAGAATTACCGTTTGAACAACACGATAATCCGTATATTGACAGAGATAAAAGCTTAGATTTTGATTACTTTTTTGTCAGAAAAGTAATGTTTGTAAAATATTCGCAAGGTTTTGTAGTAATGCCTGGAGGATTTGGAACTTTAGACGAACTTTTTGAAGCAATTACACTAATTCAAACAAAAAAAATAGGAAAATTCCCTATTATATTAGTAGGAACAGAATTTTGGTCTGGACTTTTTGATTGGGTAAAAACTACTTTGCTAAAAAAATTCAAAACAATTAGCGAAAAAGATTTAGATTTAATTCAATTATTTGATACCGAACAAGAAGTTGTAGATTATCTTAATGGATTTTACGGTAAGTATAATTTAAGTCCTAATTTTTAGTGAAAAATAATTTAAAATTAGTGTGCAAAAAGTAGTAAATTTGCACACTTTTAATTTTAAAACATAAAAAATGTACAATAAAAATATAAAATTAATCATTGCAGGACTGATAACTATTTGGTCTGTTTTTGAATTTTCGAAGGGTCATATTTTAAATGGAATTCTAATTTTATTCCTTGCAGGAATATTTGTATTGTTATATTTCAAAAACGAATTTATTTTAATGAGTTTTTTGCGTATGCGTAAGCAAGATTTTTTAGGAGCTAATAAATGGTTAGATAAAATTAAAAATCCTGAATCTGCTTTAGTAAAAAAGCAACAAGGATATTACAATTTTTTAAAAGGAATCATGGTTTCGCAAAAGAACCTAACACAAGCCGAAAAATATTTTAAAAAAGCAATAAAATTAGGTTTATCTATGACGCATGATTTGGCTATGGCAAAATTACAACTTGCAGGTATCGCAATGACAAAAAGACGCAAACGTGAGGCTACTATTTTAATGAATGAAGCAAAGAAACTAGATAAGCATGGTATGTTAAAAGAGCAAATAGCACAGCTTAAGCAAAACATGAAACGAATTTAGTTCAATCAAAGCAAAATTTAGCACATCACTACATTAAATCCATTGCTACATCGCTACATTAATCCATTGCTACATTGTTACATTAGCCCATTGTTACATTAACCCATTGTTACATTAAACAATTGCTACATTATTACATCGTTACATTA
>CAYOWM010000076.1:0-6920 GCA_964407635.1 uncultured Flavobacteriaceae bacterium | reverse complement strand
TGGTGTTGAAAAAATAATTAATTCATAAAAATATTGTGCTACATTCAAATCGTAAGCACTATGAGGCAAAATTAAAACGACTTCATCATCATCGTTATATTCATTACCAAATTTTACGATAATTTCCATATCACCTGCAATTTCTTGCCAATATTCCTCACCTGATACATCGCAATTTACTAAGACTTTCCCTTCAATATTGAAATGCAAGTCTAATAATGTTGTCTTTTTTTGTAAATCTAATTTTGCATAAATATCTGCATCTAAAAAATCTACTAAAGTAAAAGATTCAAAGAACTTCTTATCAATTTGGTAATTATAGCTATGCTTTCCTTGTTTTAAACCTTTAAAAAGTATGTTAAACTCCTTGTGCATAGCGATACCTCATTGTTTTGAGCGTGCAAAGATAAAAAAATATCTATATATTTAACTATTTTTATTATATTTTTTTCTTTCTGGTTTGCTAATTTTTAAGGAATTGCTTGTTAAATTTACATATTCCTTTCTATTATTAAAAATTTCAATAGCTTTAAATACTGCTTCTTTAAAAGAATCTGCATTTGCAATTCCTTGACCTGCTATTTCATAAGCGGTTCCATGATCAGGTGATGTGCGAATTTTATTTAATCCTGCTGTAAAATTAACACCATTACCAAAACTAAGTGTTTTAAATGGTGCTAAACCTTGATCGTGGTACATTGCTAAAATGCCGTCAAATTTTTTATAGGCATCGGAACCAAAAAAACTATCTGCTGCATACGGTCCGAACACTAATTTCCCGGTTTTTTGAATTTTTTGTATAGTTGGCATAACGATTTCATCGTCTTCACTACCTATAACGCCGTTATCACCTACATGTGGATTCAAACCTAAGATTGCAATTTTTGGCTTTGATATATTAAAATCTGTTACTAAGGTAGTATGCAAATTTTCAACTTTTTTTTGAATTAATTTTTCGGTTATCGTATTTGAAACATCTTTTAATGGTATGTGACCTGTTATTAACCCGACACGTAAATTATTGGACATCAATATCATTAAAGCTTCGCCTTCTAATTCGCTTTCTAAATATTCGGTATGCCCTTGAAAATTAAACGCTTCAGATTGAATACCATTTTTATTTATTGGAGCCGTTACAAGTACATCAATTTCTCCGTCTTTTAAAGATTGTACAGCATGTTTTAACGATAAAAAAGCATACTTCCCAACTTCTTTATTTGCTACTCCTAAATTAAGTTTAACTTCCTCACGCCAAATATTAAATAAATTAATTTTATGTTCAATAACTTGACTCATATTTGAAATTCCGTGAATAGGAACATCTAAGTTTAGTTTATTTTTATGAAAAGTTACCACTTTAGTAGAGCCAAATAAAATTGGCGTACAAAAATCCAACATACGTGAATCTTTAAAGGTTTTTAAAATCACTTCTACTCCTATTCCATTTAAGTCACCTAAAGAAATTCCTACTTTAATTTTTTTATCTTTTTTCATAAATACCTTTTCAAATTGTTTTATTTTTGAACTGCAAAAGTAATCAATTAAATTAACAAAATGTTTACAGGAATCATAGAAGAATTAGGAGAGGTTGTTTCGTTAAAAAAAGAACAAGAAAATTTACACATTAGCATAAAATCAAAATTTTATAAAGAATTAAAAATAGATCAAAGCGTTGCACATAATGGCGTTTGCTTAACTGTTATTAACCTTAAAGATGATATCTATACGGTAACTGCAATAAAAGAAACTTTAAATAAAACAAATTTAGGTAATTTAAAAATCGGTAGTATGGTAAATTTGGAACGTGCCATGAAACTTGGCGATAGACTTGACGGTCATATTGTACAAGGACACGTCGATCAAACTGGAATTTGCATATCGAAAAAAAACGAAAATGGTAGTTACCTATATACTTTTGAATATAATACTACTAATTTAAATAATATTACCATAGAAAAAGGTTCAATTACTGTTAACGGAATTAGTTTAACTGTAATAAACTCTAATAAAAACAGCTTTAGCGTAGCGGTAATACCATATACGCAAAAAAACACCAATATTAAAAATATTGGTGTAAAAGATATTGTAAACTTAGAATTTGATGTAATTGGTAAATACGTTACAAAAATGCAACAACATTACTAAAAACTACTTTCTAATTTTTAATTTTTTAACGGCATAACCTACAGCAACTGTCAATAAGGCAAATAGTCCTCCGTCAACAGGAATACCTGGTGGTGGTGGTGGTCTATTTGGAGTTGGAGCATTTTGTGCTATAGAGTAAAATACTGATAGAATTACTATCAGAAACAAAACGGTTTTTTGGGTGCTTTTATTCATAATTTTTACAATTTTTAACAAACTAATTAGTTATTACCACTAAATTGTTATGCAAATATATAATTTTTTAACAATAAAAAAAAAATATTCGTTTTTTTTTAATAAAAACTTATTAGTACCTGTTAATAAAGTTCAAATATATACTAATTTATAATACTAACCAAAAAAAGTCTAGTATTTTTACTAGACTTTTTGTGGACTCACTAGGGCTCGAACCTAGGACCCTCTGATTATGAGTCAGATGCTCTAACCAACTGAGCTATGAGTCCAATAATTTGGAGTGCAATAATACTATATATTTATTATTTGAACAATATTTTTTATATTTTTTTTGTAGTTTCGTGAAAAATAAATATTTCTCAATTATGAAAAAAAATTACATTATCTCTATTTTTACCTTACTTCTTACTTTTACAACATTTTCACAATCCACAACTGACTCAAAATCAATTTTTTGGAATAAAGTTCAATTTGGAGGTGGTTTAAATATTGGTTATTCAAACACCCAAACTAATATAGGTATTTCGCCAAGTGCTATTTATAATTTTACCGATAATTTTAGTGCAGGAGTATCTCTTTCGTATTTATATTCCAAACACAAAAATATTTCCCAACCTCTAAACGTATATGGAACTAGTGCTATTGCTCTTTTTAATCCAATTGATGAATTACAAATTTCAAGCGAATACGAAATGAATTTTCTAAAACAAGGTGCTACTTCACAAACTATACCTGCTTTATATTTAGGTCTTGGATACCGAACTGGCAAAAATATTTCAGCTGGAATCCGATACGATGTTTTATATAACGAGAATAAAAGTTTGTATGCTTCAGCATTTACACCTTTTGTAAGAGTATATTTTTAATTGCTATAATTTTCTTTATACCAAACCTTTTGCCATTCTCTTTTTAAAATCAAAAAAGTAATTTCTTCGTAAACATCTATTTGTGATTTCGCTATTATTTCTCTAATTTTATATTCATCAATATCTATTCTATATAGTACATGCAGAAATATTTCAAATTGACTATCTATTAAATGAGTCAATAGCTCTTTAAAATTAGAAAAAAAAACTTCAGGATATAAATTACCTTCAAAATAATCGGTTATTCCTACTAGTTCTAAATCCTTTTCTACTTGTTTGATTAATTTTTGGAATAAATTTCCTTCCGAAACTACGGTTAATAAAGTATTTTTCTGTTTAATTTTGTCAAAATTCATTATACAGAACGTAAATTTAACGATTTACCTAATTGCTCAAACGCCATTTTTGCATCATTTGACAAACTTGTCTTGTGCAAATCCGAAATTGCCAAATCAGAATATTTTTGAATTTCGTTTTTTACTACATTAGGGATGTCGTATTTAACATATAAAGCAATAATTTCTTTAATTTTACTTTCGGAATCCTGTTCGGTAGAAAACCATTTATCCAATATTTTTTTATCCGATTCTGAAATTACTTCTAACAGTTTTAAGTATAAAAATGTTTTTTTATTTTCAATAATATCTCCTCCAATACGTTTTCCGAATGTTTTTTGATTACCAAAAGTATCTAAAAAATCATCTTGTAACTGAAAAGCAATTCCTAAATGCAAACCAAAATTATAAATAGCTTCTTTATCCATATCCGAAGCCTTTGCAATTATTGCTCCTATTTTTAAGCTACATGCTAACAAAACTGCTGTTTTAAAAGTTATCATTTTAAAATATTCAGGCAGCGTAACATCGGTTCGTGTTTCAAAATCTATATCGTATTGTTGCCCTTCACAAACTTCTAAAGCAGTTTTATTAAAATTTAGCATCAACTCCTTATATATATCCGAATCGTAATTCTCTAAATATTTATAGGCTAAAATTAGCATAGCATCACCAGAAAGGATTCCTGTATTTTCATTCCATTTTTTATGCACTGTTTTTTTTCCACGACGGATATCTGCTGCATCCATAATATCATCGTGTAGCAAGGTAAAATTATGAAATATCTCTATTGCTAAACTTGCCGAAAGTGCTTTTTTATAATCCGAACCAAACAAATCGCAACTTTGTAAACACAAAACTGGTCGCAATCGCTTCCCTCCTATTTCTAAAATATATTTTATTGGTTCGTATAAATTTAGTGGTTCAACTACTTTTATTTCGTCTGCTAAATAGTCTAATAACTGTTTTTTGTATGTTGCTAAATCCAATATTTTTAATTTTACACAAAGATAATTTATTATTTTTAAGTACGCTTATTTTACTTACTTTTGTGTAAATTTTAGACTTATGAAAATTATCTGTATCGGAAGGAATTACGCAAAACATATTGCCGAATTACAAAACGAAAAACCTACTGAACCTGTTATTTTTTTAAAACCTGACTCTGCAATTTTAGCAAATAAAATGCCTTTTTTTATACCTGATTGGTCAAATGGTATTCATTATGAAGTAGAAATTTTAGTAAAAATAAATCGTGTTGGTAAATATATTGACACAAAATTCGCTTCTAAATATTACAACGAAATTGGTTTAGGAATTGACCTAACAGACCGAGAGTTACAAAGTAAACTAAAAGAAAAAGGCTTACCTTGGGAAAAAGCAAAAGCCTTTGACGGTTCGGCTATTATTGGTAATTTTTACGATAAATCGGAATTTGATTTAGAAAATTTAAACTTTTCTTTACAAAGAAACGAAACCCTTGTTCAAAACGGAAATACAAAAGCTATGCTTTGGAAAATTGATGAACTAATTGCCTATGTTTCGCAATATTTTACTTTAAAAAAAGGCGATATTATTTTTACAGGAACTCCGCAAGGTGTTGGACAAGTTTTTGAAAACGATATTTTAACTGGTTTTATCGAAAACAAAGAAGCATTTTCGGTAAAAATTAAATAGTTTCACAAATACGAAAAAATATTTTCACCTTAAACCATAATGTTTCATTAAAATTTTCTCGTAAAATCTATCGGATAATAATCGTTTAATATGTATGGCATAGCGTTGCATAAATGTACCTACACGATACCTAACTTTAGGATTTTTAGTTTGAATGATTTTATAAATTGCCTTTGCCATAATTTCAGGTTCTAAACCTTCATCTACCTCATCGTCAATCTGTTTTAAAACTTTTTTGTAATGTTTTTTATAATTGGAATTAGCAAAAAGAGGTGTGTGATAGCGTCCTGCTGCAATATTTGTAGCAAAATCTCCTGGAGCAACATCCACAACAGTAATTCCGAATTGCTTGGTTTCTAAACTCAACACCTCAGATAATATAGAAACTGCCGATTTTGAAGCAGAATACAAACCACGATATGGCAAACCCATATAACCAGCAATGGAACTAATATTTAAAATTAAACCACTATTTTGCTTTCGCATTATTGGTATTACACCTTTACAGACATTAATAATACCAAAAAAATTAGTATCAAAAGCTTTTTTAATTTCATCTAAAGGGGTTTCTTCCACAGGACCAGTAATTCCCTTACCTGCATTATTGATTAAAACATCTAGTCTGCCTTCGGTTTTAACAATTTCAGAAACAGTAGTTTCAATAGATAAAATATCCGAAACATCTAAAGTTAAAAGTGTGAAATTACTAGTATATTTGTCTGGATTTCGGCTTGTTCCGTAAACAATTAGTCCTTTTTTTTGTAAAAAATCACCAATGGATTTTCCTATTCCTGAGGATGCTCCTGTAATTAAAACTACTTTTTTATTCATTTTTCAAAAATACTAAAAAGAAGTGAAAATACAACGAAATATACGAGCATAAAAAATGGCAAGCTACCTACATCACACCGCTACAACCTTTTACCTTTGCTGCGTTCCCACCCTGGAGGATTCAAAGGGAGCTGGTTGTGTAGGACTTGCCGCTGCAAAAGTACAAAGCTATTTTTAATCTACAAGAAAAAATGTAACTTATTTTTCTTTTTTTATACTTATCAAATATAATTAGTATTTTTGTATAACTTTAAAATCAAACTTTATGGAAAATTTAACTATTGAAAAAAAACCAATAATGCTCAAATATGGAGCAATTTTAGGATTATTAACTGTATTTGTTTCCGTTTTATCTTACGTAATAAACGGAGCAGAAAATTTGGAACGCCCTTTTTGGGAAAAAGCATTAGGTTACCTTGTTATCATTGGTGTAATTACAATGGGAATTAAGAAATTTAAAGAATTAAATAATGGTAACCTCAAAATAGGAGATGCTATCAAAACTGGTGTTGGAATTGCATTAATTGGTGGTTTAATCGTTGGTGTGTATATTTTTATCTTTTTTAATTATATAGAACCTGGTTTTATCGATAGAATTATGGAAATGACACAAGAAAAAATGATTGAACAAAACCCTGATATGGATGAAGACCAGATGGAAATGGCTTTAAGTATGTCTAAAAAATTTATGTCTCCTCTTGCTATGATGTTTTTTAGCGTCATCGGAAACTTAATTATGGGTTTAATCATTTCGTTAGTTGCAGGACTAATTATGAAACACGAAGAAGAATACATCTAAAACCATGAATATATCCGTAATAATACCGTTACTTAACGAAGCGGAATCTTTACCAGAATTACACGATTGGAT
>CAYOWM010000075.1:0-6927 GCA_964407635.1 uncultured Flavobacteriaceae bacterium | reverse complement strand
TAAAAAATTAGAATTTTTTAAACAAAAACAGGAATTGCATAGTACTATATTATTTTTATATTTGCGATATAATTAATATTTAACACTATGCTAAGCCTTATAATCATTACTGTAATTGATATACTAGAATTAATTTTTAATCTTTAAGATTACTAAATATGAAATTAGAAAACACAAAAGCACAAATGCGAAAAGGTATTTTAGAGTATTGCATTCTTTCAATATTGAACAATAAAGATGCATATACATCTGAAATATTGGTTGTTTTGAAAGAGGCAAGACTTATTGTTGTAGAAGGTACTATTTATCCGTTATTAACTCGTTTAAAAAACGGCGGTTTACTTGGATATAGATGGGAGGAATCAACTTCCGGACCTCCTCGTAAATATTATACTTTAACAGAAACGGGTAAATTGTTTTTAGAGGAATTGGAAAAAACTTGGCAAAATTTATCCGAAGCTGTTGCACTTGTTACACTAAAAAATAACACTAAAAAACAAACCAATGAATAAGACAATAAATATAAATTTAGGAGGAATATTTTTTCATATTGATGAAGAGGCATATTTAAAATTAAAAAAGTATTTAGATGCTATTAGAAAATCTCTTAGTGATGATCCTAATGGAAAAAATGAAATATTGGAAGATATTGAATTAAGAATTGGTGAAATTTTATCTGAAAAAATAACGGATATTAGACAGGTTGTTAATTTGGAAAATATCGACGAAATCATTTCTATAATGGGAAAACCAGAAGATTATTCTGTTGATGAGGATTTTTTTGAAGGAGAAACTAATAAAGCTCAAAAATCAAAAATTAAGAAAAAATTATTTAGAGATTCAGCAGATAAATTTTTAGGAGGAGTTTCCTCAGGTTTGGCATATTATTTAGATGTGGATGTTATTTGGATTCGTTTAACTTGGCTTTTATTATTCTTTGGTTTTGGTTTTGGAGGATTGGTTTATTTATTATTATGGATTTTGCTTCCTGTAGCAAATACAACTTCCGAAAAGTTAGAAATGGAAGGTGAACCTGTTACAATTTCTAATATAGAAAAAAAAATTAAAGAAGAGTTAACGGATGTTTCTAAGCGAATGCAAGACGGTATTGATGGTGTTTCTAAACAATTTAAAGAAGGAAATTATGAAACAAAAATTAAATCTGGATTGCAAGAAATAATCGGATTTATTCAGAAAATTTTAAGTTTTTTCTTTAAAACTTTTGGCAAATTAATTGGTTTTTTTCTATTAATCATTGCTGGTTTGATATTGATTAGCCTTTTTATTGGAGTATTTTCTTGGGGAAGTATTGAAATGTTGGGTTTTAGTGATGAGTTTGTAAGTTATCCAGATTTTATATATAATTCTCGAATTCCGAAAGTTTTATTAACCGTTTTTCTTTTTCTTGCAGTCGAAATTCCATTTGTATTTTTCTTTATGTTGGGATTGCGAATTCTTTCAAAAAATGTAAAATCGTTTACAACATCAACAAGGCTTTCTCTATTAGGAGTTTGGTTAATTTCTATATTAGCATTAGGGTTTGCAGGAATAGAAAATTCTGTAAATTACAGTAATCAAAGTACCGTAATTGTTAATAAAGATCTATTTAAAGTCAAACAAGATACGATTCGAGTAAAAATGGTAGCTACTGATGAATTTGATTCAAAACGAAATTTTCATAAAGTTTTGGTTGATAATAAGGAAAAATTATATGTTAGTAATGTGAATTTAAAAATTAGAGAAAGCGATTCCGATATATCGTACGTAAAAATTTATAAACGTTCGTCAGGAGTATCTACTTTTAAAGCAAAAGAAGAAGCAAATTCGATTCTTTATAATTTTAAATTAGAAGGAAATGCCATTTTATTAGATACATTTTTCTTAACAGAGATAGAAAATAAATATAGAAATCAAAAAGTAACAGTTTCTTTATATATTCCAAAAGGAAGAATTATTTTTCTAGATGAAAGTTTGTATAATTTTTTGCAGAACACAAATTTTGCAAAGCATAGAAGCCATAATACACGATTTTTAAACTATTATAAAATGACAGATTCAGGTTTGAAATGTGTTAGTTGTTTAGACGATGAAGTGTCTAAAAAAGGCTATGTAAAAAAAGATATTATAAATAATAATATTGAGATGAAACAAGTAGTAGAACAAAAAGATACCATTATATCTAAGCGTGTTACAATCGATAAAAATGGTGTTCAAGTAAATTAGAATACTAAAAGAGTATATTTAAAAACGATAGAAAAATCTCAAAATTTATATTTTGAGATTTTTTATTGCATCCATAATTTAGGATTTTTTCGCCATTCTTTTAAGGTTTCAATATTTTTTTCTGCAATATAATCGGAGTTTAAAGCTTGTTCAATGAGCGAATCGTAATTGCTTAGCGTGGTAAGTTCAATATTTTCAGAATTAAAATTGGTTTCTGCAATATCAAATCCGTATGAAAAAATAGCAACCATTCCTTTAATGTTAGCATTCACTTTTTTTAGTGCTTTAACGGCATTAATACTACTTTTACCAGTACTTATTAAATCCTCAATGACTACAACATTTTGACCCTTTTCTAAATGACCTTCAATTTGGTTTTGTCGTCCGTGTTTTTTTGCTTCAGGTCGTACATAAATAAAGGGTACACCAAACTCTTGAGCAACTAAAACACCAATAGCAATTGCACCAGTAGCAACGCCAGCAATAACATCGGGTTTTCCGTATTTTTCTTCAATAACTTTAGCTAAATTTTCTCGTAAAAAATTACGAATAGCAACATACGACAAGGTAATTCTATTATCGCAATAAATAGGTGATTTCCAGCCTGAAGCCCAAGTGTAGGGTTCGTTTGGATTTAATTTAATAGCTTTAATTTTAAGCAATAAATTAGCAGTTTCGGTAGCAATATTTTTTGTGTAAATCATAGCAACAAATATATAATTTTCCTTTTTCTAGGCAAGAATATAACTAATAATGATATTAACAAAATGTTTTTAAGATTTTTTTAAATAAAAATATGGCTAAATTTTGTACATTCGCAACTTATGAATGCAACAAAAATAAGTGAAGTAAAAATGCTTCTTGATACTAGTAAAAATATAGTTATCGTTTGTCATAGAAATCCAGATGGTGATGCTTATGGCTCTAGTTTGGCATTGTACCATTTTTTTAAAAAGACTCATAATGTTTCGGTAATTTCGCCAAATGATTGTCCTGTTTTTTTAAAATGGTTGCCTTCCGAAAAGGAAATAATTGTTTTAGAAAGTAATGAAAAAAAAGCGAAAGCAATTTTACAAGAAGCAGAAATTGTTTTTACTTTAGATTTTAATGCATTCCATAGAACAGGCGATAAAACACAAAAGGTTTTAGAAAATATCTCGCCGACGTTTATTATGATTGATCATCATCAACAACCAGACGATTATGCAAAATTTACTTTTTCAGACACATCAAAAAGTTCTACTTGTGAGATGGTATATGATTTTATCGAAGCTTTAGGTGATACAGACAAAATAAATAAAGAAATTGCAACCTGTATTTACACAGGTATTATGACAGATACAGGTTCGTTTCGGTTTCCATCAACGACTAGTAGAACGCATTATATTACAGCTGATTTGTTAGAAAAAGGAGCAAATAATGCTAAAATCTACAACAATGTAATGGATAATAATTCGTTAAGTAGAATGAAATTATTGTCTAAAGCATTAGATAATTTGGTATTGTTGCAAGAAATGAAAACGGCATATATTACTTTATCACAAAGAGAATTAAATAATTTTAATTTTGAAAAAGGCGATACCGAAGGCTTTGTAAATTATGCTTTATCGATACGAAATGTAGTTTTTGCAGTAATTTTTATAGAAGATAAAATGCAAGGAATTATAAAAATGTCTTTTCGTTCAAAAGGAACTTTTTCGGTAAATGAATTTGCACGAAAACACTTTAATGGTGGAGGACATACCAATGCAGCAGGAGGTCGTAGTGAAATATCCTTACAAAAAACCGTGCAAAATTTTTTAGAAATACTACCACAATACAAAGAACAAATACACAAGTCTTATGATAAAGAAATATAGTATTTTAGTATTTATTTTGTCTTTTTTATTGTTTTCTTGTTCCAATCCAAAGCCAAGAAAACCTATAGTAAAAACAAAAAGTAATTTTTTACAGGCATCCGTAAAACGGAATAAATTAGTCAATAAAAGAGAAGAAAAAATTTTTGAGGAACTTCGCAAAAAAGATACAGCACATTATTATATAAATTCGCATAAAGGTTTTTGGTTTTATCTAAAATCTAAAATTGATACAATTGAAATTCATCCAAAAAAAGACGATGAAGTAATTATTAATTATGAGATTAGAAATATTGATAACGAAATTATCTTTGCTAAAAATCAGCTAGGTTCTCCAAATCAAAAAAGCAAAGCAGACAAAGTTTATAAAGTAGATGGCGAAGAATTTATAACAGGAATTCAAGAAGGTATCAAAATGATGCAGTTAGGTGAAACGGCAGTATTCTTTTTACCATCAAATAAAGCATTTGGTGTAACAGGATACGAAGATATAATTGCTCCCAATCAACCATTAATTATAGAAGTATTTTTAAAAGAAATTAAAACAAAAACTAAAAAAGATGAACAAAACAATTAAATTTTTAAGCGTATTAATCGTATTATTTGCAATTTCGTGTAATAAAACTAACGATAATGTAGTGTCGGAATATGGAGACGGAATGTATGCCGTAATTGCAACAAAATATGGCGATATTATTTTGCAATTAGAAATGGAAAAAACGCCAATAACGGTTGCAAATTTCGTTTCTTTAGCAGAAGGAACAAACGAATATGTAGCCAATAAATATAAAGGGAAACCTTTTTATAATGGTTTAAAATTCCATAGAGTGATTAAAGATTTTATGGTTCAAGGAGGTGATCCGTTAGGAACAGGAACAGGAGATCCTGGTTATAAATTTATGGATGAGTTTGATAATTCTTTAAAACACGATAAAGCAGGAATTTTATCTATGGCAAATTCAGGACCAAATACAAACGGAAGTCAGTTTTTTATTACCCATAAAGCAACACCTTGGTTAAACGGAAAACATACTATTTTTGGACACGTTTTAAAAGGACAAGATATTGTGGATGTTATAAAAAAAGACGATTTAATCGAAAAAGTAACGATTATCCGAAAAGGAGAAAAAGCAAAAAACTTTAATGCTAAAAAAATATTTTCCGATGGTTTTGCTAAAATGGAAGCAGCAGCAAAAAAAGCAAAAGAAGAGAAATTAGCATTAATGAAAGATATATTTGATAAAGAAGCAAAAGCTACAACATATCAATCAGGATTAAAAATATTTTTTGAAAACGAAGGAAATCCAAAAGGAAAACAACCAAAAAAAGGAGATATGGTAGAGATGCATTATACAGGTTATTTACGTGATGGAACAGTATTTGATTCCTCTGTAAAGAGAAATCATTCATTTAAAACAGAAATTGGTATAGGAAGGGTAATACAAGGTTGGGATGAAGGTGTTGTGAAATTAAAAGAAGGACAAAAAGCACTATTGTATATACCATCGCATTTAGCTTACGGAAGTCGTGGTGCAGGTAGAGCAATTCCACCAAATGCAGATATAATTTTTGAAGTGGAATTAATTAAAGTAGGAAAATAATTTAATTTTGGGGTTTTGCAAAGCAAATCCCCAAAATTTAGGTATGGTTATTGTTTGTAAAATTTTTAGAATATTAAAATTAAGAGAATATATGAAATCAATTAAAATAATAGTATTTGCATTGTTACTAAATTTTGGCTTATCTATGCAAGGACAAAAATTAGAAAACGGAATTTTTGCAAAAATCAAAACAAACAAAGGTGAAATTTTACTTCAATTAGAATACCAAAAAACACCAATGACCGTTGCAAATTTTATTTCTTTAGCAGAAGGAACAAATAGATATGTAGCAGATAAATACAAAGGAAAGCGATTTTACGATGGCTTAAAATTCCATAGAGTAATTAAAAATTTTATGATTCAAGGTGGTGATCCGTTAGGAACAGGAGCAGGCGATCCAGGTTATAAATTTAAAGACGAATTTGTTAGTTCTTTAAAACACGATAAAGCAGGAATTTTATCTATGGCAAATTCAGGACCAAATACAAACGGAAGTCAGTTTTTTATTACCCATAAAGCAACACCTTGGTTAAACGGAAGACATACTATTTTCGGACACGTTTTAAAAGGACAGGATGTTGTTGATGCCATAGAGAAAAATGATATAATACAATCTATTTTAATTATCAGAAAAGGAAAAGAAGCTAAAAAGTTTAAGGCTTCTGAGTTGTTTTCTAATTTAATGGAAGCACAAAAAAAAGCTCTTGAAAATAAATTAAAAGCACAAAAAATAGCCATTCAGAATATTTTAGATAAAGAAGCTAAAGCAGAAGTTTTCGATTCAGGCTTAAAAATTTATACTATTGAAGCAGGATTAGGCGAAAAGCCAAAAGCAGGTGATCGTGTTAAAATTCATTATACAGGATATCTTAGAAACGGTAGAAAATTTGATTCGTCAAGAGATCGTAGTGCAGCTTTTCAAACACAAATAGGTGTAGGACGAGTTATTAAAGGTTGGGACGAAGGTATACAACAATTGCGTGTAGGTACAAAAGCAATTTTGTATATTCCTGCAAATTTAGCCTATGGTAGGAGAGGAGCAGGAAATGTAATTCCACCAAATGCTAATATCATTTTTGAGGTGGAATTACTTGAGGTGATGAAGTAATTAATCTTTAATTAAGACAATTTTTTCGTTTATTTTTAAGTTTTGTTTTTTTAATTTTATTAAGTGCAGCTATAAAAGTTGAGGAAAAGTTATCCTATTTGTTTGTGAATGTAAAATAATTAATCTAACTTTACAACAG
>CAYOWM010000074.1:0-6937 GCA_964407635.1 uncultured Flavobacteriaceae bacterium | reverse complement strand
TAGTGGTTAAACCTGCTTATACACGTTTGGAAGTTGTTCCTGCACAATGGACTAATGAAAAAGTTACGTATGTAAAAGCTACAAACGCTTCCTCTTTAAAAGTTATTCCTGCTGAATTTAGACAATCTTCACAAACAATTGTTACCAAAGTAGCTTCCGCTAGATGGGTAATGGGTGATAAAGCTCCTGATTGTACAGATAGTGATCCAAACGCTTGTAGAGTTTGGTGTTATACAAATGTACCAGAAGAAACGGTAACGGTTCCTGTACAAGAGTTAGTAAAAGATGCTACTGTTGTATCTGTACCTTGTGCTGGAGGAAATGGAAACGGCGATTGTACTGAAACTGGTACATATACAAAAAGAGTATTAGTTAAACCAGAAACTACTAAAGAAATTACAGTTCCTGCTGTTACTAAAATTGTTAAAAAAACAGTTATGGTTAAACCTGCTTCCACAAGAAGTATTCCTATTCCTGCAGTAACAAAAACATTCAAAAAAACAGTTATGGTTACTCCTCCAACAACAAGAAGTATTCCTATTCCTGCTGTTACTAAAGAGATAACAAAAACTATTATTGTTCCTGCAACTACTAAAGAAGTTACTGTACCTTCAGTAAGCAAAAATATCAAAAAAACTGTTTTAGCTAAAGCTGCTTCAACAAGAAGTATTCCTGTTGCTGGTGAAACGAAACAATTAACTAGAAGAGTTGTTGCTAAACAAGCTTGGACTACAGAAAGTTCTGTTGACCCAAGATCACAAACAGTAACTAAAGAAGTATTGGTTACTAAAGGTGGTTTAAAAGAATGGCAAGCAATTGACTGTAAATTAAAAACACCAAATGCACTTCCTATTACTTGGAATGTAGGTTCTGCAACTTTAACTCGTACTGCTAAAAGTATTATTGATAATAGATTAATGCCTGTTTTAAACGAAGGTGTTAGTATTGTTATTGCTTCACATACCGATTCAAGAGGTTCTAAAGCTAGTAACCAAAGATTATCCGAAAGAAGAGCACAAGCAGTTGTAAACTATTTAATTAACGTAAAAGGAGTTAATCCAAGTAGATTAGTAGCTAAAGGTTATGGTGAAAACAGATTGACAAACAGATGTTCGGATGGTGTTACATGTACAGAAGCTGAACACAGAGCAAACAGAAGAACTACTTTTAGAGTAATTTCTAAATAATTAAGAAACTTAAATCTAAATAAAAAGCTGTCCATTTTGGACAGCTTTTTTTTATGGAATTTATAGTAAAATATAACAAAAAAAAGACTGTTTAAAAAACAGTCTTTTTTGTGGTACCTCCAGGAATCGAACCAGGGACACATGGATTTTCAGTCCATTGCTCTACCAACTGAGCTAAGGTACCTTTTAAAAATAAACTAAGTAAATAGCCTTATTTTCGGGTGGCAAATATATATCTATTTTTTTATATTTTCAAAGTTTTTTTAAAAAAATAATTCAAATCCATAACTATTTTTATTTTTGCAATATGAATCTAATTTTAGACATCGGAAATACACGAACCAAACTTGCTGTTTTTAAAGTAAATGACTTAATTTTATTTGAAAATTGCAAAACAAAAAAGTTAAAAAAAAAAATTCGGAAAATTTTAAAAAAATTCCCTATTAAAAAAGGAATTATATCCTCAGTAGCTGAAAATAACAAGAAAATTATTTCGTTATTACAAGATAAAATACCATTACTAGTTTTAGACTACCAAACGCCTATTCCGTTTACTAACAAATATACCACACCCAAAACTTTAGGTGTAGATAGAATTGCCTTAGTAACAGCAGCAGTAAAAGAATTTCCTAACAAAAACGTGCTAATTATAGATGCAGGAACTTGTATAACATACGATTATGTTTCAAAAAATAAAAATTATTTTGGAGGAGCAATTGCACCAGGAATTAAAATGCGATACAAGGCAATGCATCAATTTACAAAAAAATTGCCATTATTAGAGCCTAAACTAAATATTACAAAAGGAAATTCTACCGAAAACGCCATGCATTTAGGTGTTATAAATGGTGTTTTTTTAGAAATAGAAGGCATTATATCTAAATATAAAAGCAAAAATGATAATTTAACAATAGTTTTAACAGGTGGAGACACAAATTTCTTGTCTAGCTTATTAAAAAGTAGCATATTTGCCAATCCAAATTTTTTAGTAAAAGGATTAAATTATATTTTAAATTACAATTTAAATGATTAAAAAAACAATATTACTTTTAACAATCGTATTTTCAGTAAATGGAATTGCACAAAAGAATAACATATCACCATATTCCTTTTTCGGAATTGGCGATACATCTGAATCAAAATCTGTTTCCGAGTTAAGTATGGGAGGAATTGGAGGAGCTCAAAATGATTTATATAAAATTTATTACACCAATCCTGCTTCGTATAGTTCGCTACGATTTACCATAATGGATTTTGCAGGTTCTCTAAAAAATCTCATCGTAAATGATGGTACTAATAAACAAAACTCCTCATCTTTTAATTTATCCTATTTAACCATAGGCTTTCCTATTACTAAAAATTCTGGATTAGCATTTGGTATTCAACCAGAATCTAAAGTAGGATATTCTATCTTAGACGATCGTGGTACGGAAAGCGATTACTTTTTTGGTAAAGGAGGAACCAATCGCGTTTTTATGGGTTTTGGATATAAATTTCCATACAATATAAGTGTCGGTGTCGAAGGTGCATATAATTTTGGAAGCATCGAACGAAATATTTTAAATCGAGTAGATAATGTATATTTAGCTACAATGTACCGAACTGCTTCGCAAGTTGGAGGATATTCGTTTAAAATTGGTGTGCAAACAGAAACAAAACTAAACGATAAAATAAATATACAAGCAGGAATTACCTTACATCTTGAAAATAAATACGATAATAAAGGTAATATTCAAATGTTTTCCTTAATTAATACTAACGATCCTACAATTATTGCACCTAGAGATTATTTAATAGATGAAGAATTTAAAAGCACCATAACAAATCCTTTAAAAACAATTACCTCAATTGGTGTTGGAGAAAAAAATAAATGGTATGCTGGTTTTGAATATAGCAAACAAAACGCTATTGTATTTAAAGATGATTTTTTACAAAATTCTAATGTAAAATACGGAACATCTACTAGATATTCATTTGGAGGATACTACATTCCAAAAGCAACTTCAATAACTAATTTTTGGGAAAGAGTTACTTATAAAGCAGGTTTTTATTCAAAAAATACAGGACTAAAAATCAAAGACTCAAACGGAAAATTTACAGATATTAAAGACTTTGGCATATCTTTTGGAGTAACCTTACCAAGTAAGAGAAAATTAACTAATATAAATCTAGGTTTTGATATTGGTAAAAAAGGAGAAGCAAATAATGGTCTAATTAAAGAAAATTATTATAACTTTCGCCTCAGTTTTTCTTTTGTAGATAAATGGTTCAAAAAACGTAAATTAAACTAATATATTATGAAGATGAAAGTAACGAAATTAAGTATAGCAGTATTGTTATTATTCTTAGGATTAAGTAAAGTAAACGCACAAAACAAATATGGTTCTGAACCAGAAAAGTGTAAAATGAATATTTCCTTATTCCACGAAAGTGCAAAAGCAAAAAATTATAAAGATGCTTTAGAACCTTGGCAATGGGTTTACAAAAATTGTCCACAAGCTTCTAAACACATCTATTCGGATGGTTTAAAAATAGCTAAATGGCAAATGAAAAATGGTGATGCTAATGCCGAGGCTATGATTAACGATATTTATACTAAAAGAATAGAATATTTTCCATCTAACTTAGGGTAAGTATATAGCGATTGGGCAAAATTTTTAATCAAAACAAAAGCACCAGACACTACTATTTTTGAAAAATTAGAACTTGCCTTTAAAGCAGATCCTGCAGGAATGAGTACTAAAAATATTTTTAGATTCTTTAAGGAAGTGGTAGAAAAATATAAAGATACCGATACCCAAAAAGTATTTGATACCTACGACGACGTTTTAGATGCTGTAAACAAAAAAATTGGTAATATGACCAAAGAATACGCTGCTTTACAGAAAAAAGTAGAAGCAGGTGAAACCTTATCTAAAAAAGATAAATGGCGTGTGGACAAACAATATTTTGAAAAAAACTTAGCTGGTTTAGGTAAAATTCAAGGAGGATTAGACGGTATGGTAGAAGCAATTGCTACTTGTGAAAGATTAATTCCTTTATATAAAAAGACTTACGATACCAATAAAACTAATTTAGTTTGGTTAAAAAGAGCTGCAAACCGATTAAATAAAAAAGGATGTAGCGATGATCCATTCTTCACATCTTTAATTGAAGACTGGTCAAAAGCAGATCCAAGCTCTATTTCGGTATTAAAATATTTAGAAAGCATCTACAGAAAACAAGGTAGAGATGCCGAAGCAGATGCATTAAATGATAAAATATTCGAAATGGGAACACCAGAAGACAAAGCTAAATACTTATATAGTAAAGCACAAAAATTATTCAATGCAAAACGATATGCTGCTGCAAGAGCTAAAGCTAGAGAAGTATTAAAATACAATCCTAATTTTGGTAAAGCATACTACCTAATAGGTCTAATGTATGCAAGTAGTGTTAACAGTTGTGGTACAGACGAGTTTAGCAAACGAATGGTTTATGTAGCTGCTGCAAATAAAATGGCACAAGCAAAAAGAGTTGATCCAAGTATTTCGGCAAAAGTTAACCGAAAACTACGTAATTATAGAGCTAGTTTTCCAAATAAAACTTTAGCATTTCAAAAAGGTTTAAAATCTGGAGACAAACATAAAATTGGCTGTTGGATTGGTGAAACCGTAAGAATTCCGTAATTTTGCTCTATGCATAAAAATACCAATAACATATTAAAAAGCATTGCTACTATTTTATTAGTAACAATGCTTTTTTCGTGTGAAAATAATATCGAAAAAATAAACGACTTTATTGCAGATAAAAATTTACCAATCTCGGTAACAAAAGATATTAGATTAGTGCATACCGATTCAGGCAAAGTAAAAAGTAAATTATATACCGCTTTAAAATACGATTTTTCAAACAGAAAAAAACATCCATACCAAGAGTTTCCTAAAGGAATTAAACTCGTATCCTTTGAAAATAACAGAGATTCTACTACAATTACTGCCAACTACTCTAGAACATTTACCAAAACTGAAATTTCGGAAATTAGCGGAAACGTTATAGTAATCAACCACAAAAAAAATATAAAATTACTAACCGAACAATTGTTTTGGGATCAAAAAGAAAATTATTTTTTTTCGAATAAAAAATCCATTTTAATACAAGGCAAAGATTCGCTTATTGGCATAGATGGTTTTGATGCTAATTCAGATTTAAGCAATGCCAATATGATGAATAATAAAGGAAAATTAGAAATAATACAAAATTAACTATGTTAACATTATACAAAATTTTAGAAATAGGCTATTTAATAATGGCAGCGTTTTTTATATACCATGGTATCGCTTCCTTTTCGGTAAATACAACAATGGCATTGGTCTATTTAGGACTTGCAGCAATGGCAATTTTTATGTATTTCTTTAAACGAAATTTCAGAAAAAAACGCTTTGAAAATCAAAATAAAAAATAGTGGAACTACTCATCATTGTTTTTTCGGTAATTTTATCCGCTTTCTTTTCAGGAATGGAAATAGCATTTGTATCTGCTAATAAATTACAAATGGCATTAGAGAAAAACGAAGAAAATTCCAAATCGTTTTTTCTGTCAAAACTAACCAAAAAACCTTCTAAATTTATTACTACCATGCTCGTTGGTAATAATATTTCACTAGTAATTTATGCGTATTTTATGGGGAAATTACTAGTCAGATTTATACAACCATATTTGTCTAATTCTTTTTTAATACTACTAACACAAACATTTATATCTACGGTTATTATTTTAATTACTGCTGAATTCTTACCAAAAGCAATTTTTAGAGTATATGCAAATCAATTTTTAAAAAATTTTTCAGGTATCGCCTATTTTTTCTATATACTATTCTATTTAATTTCCGAATTTACTACCAAAATATCCGATGCCATTCTTAAAATATTCTTTAACATTAAAGAAGATGTTACACAACAAGAATTTAGCAAAGAAGAATTAGGGCATTTTATTTCAGAACAACTAGAAACTTCAGATACTGAAGAAGTAGATTCCGAAATACAATTCTTTCAAAATGCATTAGAATTCCATAATGTAAAAGCAAGAGAAGCTATGATACCAAGAACTGAAATTGTTGCCATCGAATTACACGAATCTATAAAAAAACTAAAAGAACTCTTTAAAGAATCTGGTCTATCAAAAATAATTATTTACAAAAACTCTTTAGACGATATAATTGGTTATGTCAATGCTTTTGAAATGTTTAAAAAACCAAAAACAATTCGTTCTATCCTATTACCTATTGAATTAGTACCAGAAACCATGTTAATAAAAACCATTTTAGACACACTTAGTAAAAAACGAAAAAGTATTGCTATTGTATTAGATGAATATGGTGGAACTTCTGGTATGATTACTAAAGAAGATATTATTGAAGAATTATTTGGCGAAATTGAAGACGAACACGATACTATAGAAACAATAGAAAAAAAAATAAATAATCGCGAATTTATTTTTTCGGCAAGATTGGAAATAGATTATCTAAACGACACCTATAATCTAAACTTACCAAAAGATTCCTCTTACGAAACTTTAGGTGGATTTATTGTGCACCATAAAGAATCTATACCAAAATTACAAGAAATTATTCGTATAGACAATTTTCAGTTTACCATAATAAAAGCTACAAAAATAAAAATAGAAGAAATTTTACTCAAAATTTTAGATACAGAATCTTAACCCAAAAAATTCATACATTTTCTATTACAAAGCCAAACTACCTGCTATAA
>CAYOWM010000073.1:0-7006 GCA_964407635.1 uncultured Flavobacteriaceae bacterium | reverse complement strand
TATGATAAAGTTACCAATCCTAAAAATGTTGCTTTTGGTACAAAAATAAATTCAAGCACTTACTTAAAACTATATTATCAACGCGAAAATATCTTTAAAAATATTGGATTTAATGCAGGTTTAACCTTTATTCATGCCTCTAACTCTAGTTTTAAATCGCCAAATACTGGCGTAAATGTTTGGGCAAGTACTATCGGAATTAATTATAATTTATTCAATGCAAAAAACGAATACGAACCAAGAAAACCAAAAGAAAAATTTACAGAAAAGATAAAATACAATTTTGTTTTTCGTTTCGGAGCTAATGAAACCGATTTTATTGGTAGTGGTGTAAAACCATTTTTTGTGCTTTCTGCGTATGCTGATAAACGAATTAACCATAAATCTGCTTTGCAATTCGGAGGAGAGTTTTTGGTAAATTATAGCTTAAAAGATTATATTGAAATTCGTGCAATTGCCGATTCCGATTATAAAAAAGGCGATTTTAAACGTGCTAGTTTATTTGTAGGGCACGAGTTGTTTATTAGTGATGTTTCACTGATTAGCCAAATTGGTTATTACGTGTATTATCCAGTAGAATTTGACGGACGAATTTACGAACGTATCGGTTTGAAATATTATTTTAAAAACAAAAAATACTTTGCATCAGTAAGTTTAAAGGCACATGCTGCTAAAGCAGAAACCGTTGCTTTTGGTATCGGAATACGATTATAAATGATGAAATATTTATGCAGACATATCGCCCTTTTTATTCTTTTTTGTGTAGCAAAAAATACTTTTGCTCAAAGTAAACCAAGTTTTTTAGAAACCAATGTGTTTTACGGAATAGCCTTAGAACACGATAAATCCTTAAAAACCGCAATACAAGGAAATCCGTATGGTATTATGCTAAGTTATAACGTACAAAACACCAAAAAAAAGGAATGGCTTAGTTATTATAATTATCCAGATTACGGATTTTCAGCATTGTACGAAAACACAAATTCAACTATTTTAGGAGAAATGTATGGCGTTTACGGACATTATAATTTCTATTTAATCAACCGAAACGCAAAAAACAAATTACTATTTCGTTTTGCTTTAGGTTTGGCATATATTACCAATCCATACCATGAAATAAAAAATCCGTATAATTTTGCTTTGGCATCAAAATTTGCTGGTTCTGCATATTTTAATTTGAATTATCACGGCTCTTTTTTAAAAAATAAAATAAAAATTAATTCAGGTATTTCTATAATTCATTTTTCAAATGCGGGAATTAAAAATCCTAATTTGGGTTTAAACACCTTTGCCATTAATATGGGAATTCATTACGATTTAAAATCGGAAGAAAATCCTTTTCCAAAAAAAGTAAAACCACCAAAAACCAAACAAAAAATAGGATATAATTTTATTTTGCGTTCGGGAATTAACGAATCTAAAAATATTGGTAGCGGAAAATATCCGTTTTATGTAGCAACTTTTATGTTGGATAAAAAAATGAGTTCCATTTCAAATATTACCACAGGATTGGATTATTTTGATTCCAAATTTTTAAAAAAATATATAGACGATGACGAGCCACAGCCAGAAATTACAAATACCAAACGTATCGGAATGTTTTTCGGACATGCTTTGCAGTTAAATAAATTAGCAGTAGTTTCGCAAGTAGGATATCACGTGTATTATCCTAAAAAATACGTTTCACGTGTGTATGAGCGTTTCGGATTAAATTACAAAGTAAGCAAGCATTTTTCCGCAGAATTAACCTTAAAATTAAATTTATTTAGAGCCGAAATGTTAGAATTTGGTGTTGGATATAGATTATAATTCCATTACAATGAAAAAAATAGTATTTTTATTTATTGCCATTCAATTTAGTTGTAATCCAAAAGATTGCTTTACATCTACAGGTAAAATAATTGAGCAAGAAGTTTCCGTGTCAAATTTTACCGAAATTTATGTAGGAAACGAAGTAAGTGTTCTTTTAAAACAAGGAGCAACACAAAAAGTAATTGTTAAGACAGGAGAAAATCTTATCGATGCTGTAAAAGTGGAAGTTATTGACAACGAATTGCGTTTGTCAGATGATAATGGTTGTAATTTTACACGAGATTATGCTACTACTAAAATTTTAATTACATCGCCAAATATTACCAAAATTCGCTCGAGTACTGCACGAATTATACAATCAGATGGTGTTTTAAATTATCCACAAATAACTTTAATTTCCGAAGATAATACACAAACAGACGCTTTAAATATTGGCGATTTTGATTTAAAAGTCGCAACAAATCGTATCAATATTGTTGCTAACGGAAATTCGGTTTTTAAGTTAGAAGGAACAACTAATAGGTTGCAAGTAGGGTTTTATTCTGGTAGTTCTCGTTTTGAAGGAAAAAATTTATTGGCAAATGAAGTGCAAGTTATTCAAAAATCTACTAATGATATGTTAGTACATCCTTTAGATGAAATTACAGGTGAAATTTTTTCGATAGGTGATGTTGTCAGTTTTAACCATCCTTTACTTGTCAATGTGCAAGAACATTATTCAGGACAGCTAATTTTTAACTAATATTTCATACTTTTGCAAAAAATAAATTATCTAAAATGGATACAAGTAAACTTAGTAAATATCTAGAACAAGCACAAGATAAAGTGGTAACCTATGCACCAAGTTTTATAGGAGCAATTTTAACTTTATGGATTGGATTTAAAGTAATTCGTAAAATTGAAAAATTATTGAATATTGCTTTGGATAAAAGTGGTTTATCTGCAACAATAAAGCCTTTTATAGCATCGATGATTAGTATCGTTATGAAGGTTGCGGTAATACTTGCTGCAGCAGGAATTTTAGGTGTAGATTTAGGTGTTTTTGCAACTATTATCGGAGCTTCGGTACTTGCAATTGGTTTGTCGCTTCAAGGAAGTTTGGGTAATTTAGCCTCTGGTTTATTGGTTTTGACTTTAAAACCTTTTAAAGTCGATGATTGGATTGATATTGACGGAAAATTTGGTAAAGTTTCGGAAATCGGAATCTTTACCACAACAGTAATAACACCAGGAAATAAAACACTAATTATTCCGAATTCAAAAGCAACTGCCGAGGTAATTACCAATTACTCTAAAAAAGATGTGATACGTTTAGAAATTGATATTACAATGCCATATTCCGAAAGTTATCCTAAAGTAAAAGATATTATTTTAGATAGTTTAAAACCAATAGATAAAATTTTGCCAAACCCAGAAATTGAAATCGGAATAGAAGGTTACGATAGCCATTCTATCCAAATAGCAGTACGTCCTTATGTAAATCCAGATGATTTTTGGGAAGTAACTTTTGCTTGTTACGAAAATATCAAAGCTGCATTTCATAAAAATAATATTCAAGTTGCGTACTCTGAAGGTGTAGAACTTGGCAGTATTGGTGAATAATTTACAAATGGATATTTACGGAAAGGCTTTATTAGATTACCAAAACGGAAAATACCTTGAGGATATTAAAACCTATTCTACAATAGGTGGCGAGGACATATATCCATTACCATATCTATTTCGTAATTTTAACAAAATGCCTAAATTAGAGCAAGAAGCTCTGAAACTTGCAAATGGAAAAATACTAGATGTAGGTTGTGGTTCTGGTAGCCATAGTTTGTATTTGCAAAGTCAAAATAAAGATGTTTTTGCTATTGATATATCTAAAGGAGCAGTAGAGGTTTGTAAAAAAAGAGGTTTAAAAAATGTCGCCTTACAAGATATTTGGAAATTGAAAAATCAAAAATTCGATACCATTTTGTTACTAATGAACGGAGCAGGAATGTGTGGTACTTTAGATAATTTACCTCATTTTTTACAACATTTAAGTACTCTTTTAAGTAAAAACGGACAAATATTGTTGGATTCTACCGATGTTAAGTATTTGTACGAAGATGAACATGGTAATTATACTATTGATGTAATCAAAAAATACTATGGCGAAACTACTTTTGTAATGGAATATAAAAATGAAAAAGGTTTAGCTTTTGATTGGTTGTATGTAGATTTCAATACCTTGCAATTACTTGCAGAAAAATGTAATTTACAATGCGAATGTATTTTGCAAGATGATATGGATGGTTATTTGGCAAGGATTACTTTTTAATTATATTAACTTTGTCTAAAATAAAATACTAGTGAATACAAAAAAAATAGATGTATATCTTATGCCAGGATTAGCTGCAAGTTCTGCTATTTTTGAATATTTAGATTTGCCAAAAGACAGTTATCAAATCCATTATTTAGAATGGTTAATACCAAAAACAAAAAACGAATCTTTAGATGATTATGTAAAACGATTGTGCTTAGACGTTAAAGATAATGCTGTGCTTATAGGTGTTTCTTTTGGAGGAATAATCGTACAAGAAATGCGAAAATACATACATCCAAAGCAAGTAATAATTATATCTAGTGTTAAGCATGAAAGTGAATTGCCAAAAAGATTACAAGTAATTAGAAATACTAAAGCGTATAAATTAACACCAATTCCTGTTTTAACTAATATAGAACATTTTGCAAAATATGCTTTTGGTGATTTTGCTAAAAAAAGAGCAGAATTGTATAAAAAATATCTTTCTGTAAGAGATAAAACCTATTTAACTTGGGCAATTTATAACGTATTGCATTGGAAACAAACTTTAGATGCCGATAAAATTATTCATATTCATGGCGATTCGGATAAAATATTTCCACTAAAAAATATTAGTAATGCAATTGTTGTTGAAAACGGAACGCATGTAATGATTTTAAATAAAGCAAAAAAAATTAGTAAAATTCTACAAGAAGTTATTACATTTGATTAATATGAAAATTGAAAAAACAATATTTGCAGCTGTTTATGTAATTACACCAAGAGTTTTCAATGATGAGAGAGGTTTTTTTATGGAAACTTTTAACGCCAAAAAATACACCTTTTTGAATGCTACTTTTGTACAAGATAACCAGTCAAAATCTAAAAAAAATGTGTTAAGAGGATTACATTTTCAAAAACCACCTTACGCACAAGATAAGTTAGTAAGCGTTGTAAAAGGAGCAGTTTTAGATGTAATTGTAGATTTACGTAAAGACCAACCAACTTATGGCAAGTATTTTGCTGTAAAATTAACGGCAAATAATAAAAAACAATTATTTGTACCAAAAGGATTTGCTCACGGATTTATTTCCTTGAAAAAAAATACTATTTTTAGCTATAAATGTAGTAATTATTACCACGCTAAAAGCGAAGTGTCTATAAATCCTTTAGATAAAACATTAAATATTAATTGGATAAATAAAGAATTTGTTATATCCGAAAAAGACCAAAAAGGAATTGATTTCAAAAACTTTAAAAGTCCTTTTTAAAAAAAGAAACCTATGACAAGAGCAAGTAAAATTATCGTATTATTAAGTGTAATTGTATTAAGCGGATTTTTTATTCGTGCAGTGCAACAACCAACTTTTGACATTAAAGAAAAAGGGAAAGCAATTATAAATACACCAAAAAATGTAGCAGAAACTTACGAAATAAAGGCTTTAAAAATGCCAACAAATTTATCTTTTGCAGGCGAACGTGTTCCTACAGAAATCCCAGATGTTTACGAAAGAATGGATAGAGAGTTATTGGTAAATACCTATTGGCAATCTAATGCTTTGTTGTACATAAAACGAGCAAATAAATATTTCCCAATTATTGAACCAATACTTGCAAAAAATGGCATACCAAACGATTTTAAATACTTGGCTCTAATTGAAAGTGGTTTGACAAATGCTTCATCTCCAGCAGGAGCAAAAGGTGTTTGGCAAATTTTAAAAAGTACGGCTCGTGAAAACGGCTTGGAAGTTAATAGTAATGTAGATGAACGCTTTAACCTAGAAAAAGCAACGGAAGTTGCATGTAAATATTTTAATAAAGCATATGATAAATTTCATAGTTGGTCTTTAGTTGCAGCGTCTTATAACGCAGGTCGTAGCGGAATAATTAGACAATTAGATAAACAACAAGTAACTTCGTATTATGATTTATTACTTGGCGAGGAAACATCTCGTTATGTTTTTAGAATTATAGCAGCAAAAGAAATACTATCACATCCTAAAAAATACGGTTTTATTTTTGATAAGCAAGATTTATATCTAAACCGACCAACCTACACCGTTGAGGTAGATTCTGTAATTACCAATATTGCAAATTTTGCAAAACGATACAACCTAAATTATAAAGAATTCAAAATTTTAAATCCTTGGTTGCGAGAAAATAAATTAAATAATGCAAGTAAGAAAAAATACGATATTCGTTTACCTGCTTACGAGTAGTTTTAATACGTAATAAATTTATTTATAAATACTTACACGCTGTTAGATGTATGAGTTTATGTATTGTTCTTTAGTTATCACTTTCTTTTTCTCCATTTTTTGTTATTCCTACGAAATTTTGGTTTAGGCAATGTGCATTCAACAATTTCAATTCCTCTATTTCTTAAAATCATTTCAATAAGTTCTGATTCTTGATCAAACTGCATTGCTAAATCCTTAATTGGAACTCCTCTTAAATAATTATATTGAATTTTTTCTTGATCAATATCCGTAATCTGTTTTAATTCCAATTTTGATTCTTTCGGAAGTTTTCTGTGATAATTTTGTAAAACTTTGATAATATCGAATAAAACAGAAGGATTTATTTTTATTGATTCTGCTTTTTCATTTGTATTGAGAATTGTTTGCACAATTTCAATGTATAATTGTCCATTATCGTGCTTTATTAAATCAATTAGAAAAGCACTTTTGTCAAATTCAAGTTGAGTAGTTTCTAATATTGTTTTCATATTCTAAAACTCTTTGTTCCATTTTGGTAAAACACCATAAAGGTCATAAAATATCTGAATCAAAACCCCTTCAATTGTACTTGGAATATCTTTATTTTCTTGGTCAAAAGTCTCGTACCAATAAACGTCTAAAGCCTCAATTTTTTCTGCTATAATTTTGGCTTTCCAACTTTTTATTCGAGGTTCGTCAAATT
>CAYOWM010000072.1:0-7049 GCA_964407635.1 uncultured Flavobacteriaceae bacterium | reverse complement strand
AAAAATAAAAAAATTATTGGTAGAAGACAAACCTTTTTTTGGCGGAAACACCAAACTTGGCGTAAATAATATTCCTGCTGATGCCATTGATAAAGTACAAGTACTAGAAAATTATAGCGATGTAGCGATGCTAAAAGGACTACAAGATAGCGACGATTCGGTTTTAAATATCAAATTAAAAAAAGACAAAAAGAAATTTGTTTTTGGCGATGTAGAAGTTGGTGCAGGTATTGAAAATCGCTATTTGTTGCATCCAAAATTGTTTTATTACAGTCCTAAAACAAGCGTTAATTTTATTGGCGATGTCAATAATCAAGGTGTAAAATCTTTCACCTTTCAAGATTATTTAGAGTTTGAAGGAGGAATTGGTAAAATGTTAGGCGATTTTAAAGCCTATTTTAATTTATACAATTCCGATTTTGCAAAATATTTAACCAACCAAGATTACACTTCCGAAAAGAACAATTTCGGAGCTTTTAGCATACGACATTCCGTTAGTACAGCAACCGATTTAAGTGCTTATGTAATCGGTTCAAAATCTACAACAAACACCAAAGTTTCTAATACTAACACCTATTTAATTGATAACCAAATTTCCTTTACGGAAGACAGAATCCATACCCAAAACCTAGATAATTTATTTGCCATTGGTAAAATAACCGTTGATTACGATCCCAATAAAAAAACCGATTATGCCTTTTCTAGTTTTTTTAAAATTACGAATTCCGATGGTTTCGGAAACATTTCTACAAACACCAATACCAGTTCTAATTTTATAAAATCTAAAAATAATTTAGACGCAATTCACTTTAAACAAAGTATAAGTTTAAATAAAAATGCTTCAAAAAAACATACGATAACCTTAGATGCTAGTTACAGCTATAATAAAGACAAACCAGAAAATAATTGGCAGACCAATCAAGCAATATTACAAGGATTAATTCCGTTACAACCAACTTCGGAATACCATATTTTTCAAGATAAATACCTACAAAACAATACAATAAATGCACTTGCGAAAGATTATTGGGTGTTGCATCGTTTTCATCATATTTATACAAGCGTTGGTTTTTTTACAAACACTGCCGATTTTTCAAATACCGACGGACAACTTTTAAACAACCAAACACCGTTTATTTTTAACGATTTTCAAAATGATTTTCAATATAATTTTTTAGATGCCTTTGTTGGTTTAGAATACAAATTCAAAATTAATAAAGCAACCTTTAAACCCGCAATATTTTACCACAATTACCATTGGAATACCAAGCAATTTCAAGAAAAAAATACGTTTAAAAAACAGTTATTTTTACCACAATTTACCATAAAAATCAATTTTAAATCAAGTGAAAAATTAAATTTAAAATATCGTATGCATACGAGCTTTGCAAACGTACAAATGCTTGCAAATAAGTATATTCTTTCTAGTTTTAATAGTGTTTATAAAGGAAATATAAATTTAGAAAACAGTTTATATCACAACATAAACTTAAATTATTATAAATACAATCTATACAAAGGATATCACTTTTCGGTTGGAATAAATTTTTCAAAAAAAGTACAAAGTGTTAAAAGTATTACGCAAATAAATGGTATTAATCAATTTAATACAAATATAATGTTTGATAGACCAGAAACACGATTGTCTTTTCATGGATCATTTTCTAAAAAAATAAACAAAATACGGTACAAATTAGGTGTCCAAACTAGTAAAAACGATTACTATCAAATTGTAAATACCAACACTTTACAAAACGAATCGATAAGTTATACTATTTCGCCAAGTATTAAAACCTATTTTAAAACCTATCCAAATTTAGAAATAGCTTACAACAAGCAAGTAGCAACATATAAATCAGGAACAAACAGTACATACATACAAGATATATTTCGTGTAAATGTAGATTACGATTTTTTAGAGGATTACATTTTTAATGCAGATTTCTCTTATACAAATTACGAGGATAATCAAAATAACCAAAATGAATTTTTAACGGCAAATGCAAAATTATTTTATCAAAAAGAGGATAGTCCTTGGGGATTTGAACTACAAGCAACGAATATTTTAAAAAACGCATACAAGCAAAACAATACCATAAGCAAATTTATAATTTCCGACACCAAAACGTACATTTTACCTAGAATATTTATGTTTAAGGTAAGTTATAAATTATAAAAAAATCCTTCTAATTTAAAATTAGAAGGATTTTTTTGTTTTTTTGAAGGTGATATATTATTTAAAAGCAGGTATTCCTGTAATATCCATTCCTGTAATTAATAAATGAATATCGTGTGTACCTTCGTAAGTTACTACACTTTCTAAATTCATCATATGACGCATAATAGAATATTCACCAGTAATTCCCATTGCACCTAAAACCTGTCTTGCTTCTCTTGCTATTTTTAAAGCCATATCAACATTATTACGTTTTGCCATAGAAATCTGAGCAGAAGTAGCTTTATCTTCATTTCGTAATGTACCCAAACGCCAAGTTAGTAATTGTGCTTTAGTTATTTCGGTAATCATTTCGGCAAGTTTTTTCTGTTGTAATTGGTATCCTGCAATTGGCTTACCAAATTGAATACGTTCTTTTGCATATCGTAAAGCAGTATCGTAGCAATCCATTGCAGCTCCGATTGCTCCCCAAGCGATACCATATCTAGCAGAATCTAAGCATTTTAGTGGAGCACCTAAACCATCTTTATTAGGTAATAAGTTTTCTTTTGGCACTTTTACATTGTCAAAAATTAATTCACCAGTTGCACTTGCACGTAAAGACCATTTATTATGTGTTTCAGGTGTAGAAAAGCCTTCCATACCTCTTTCTACAATAACACCTTTAATTCGTCCTGTTTCATCTTTTGCCCAAACCACAGCTACGTCTGCATACGGAGCATTTGAAATCCACATTTTTGCACCATTAAGCAAATAATAATCACCCATATCTTTAATATTGGTAACCATTCCTCCTGGATTTGAACCATAATCTGGTTCGGTTAATCCAAAGCAACCTAAAAATTCTCCTGAAGCCAATTTTGGTAAGTATTTTTTTCGTTGTGCTTCATTACCAAATTTATAAATAGGATACATTACTAAAGATGATTGTACCGATGCCGTAGAACGAACACCAGAATCGCCTCTTTCTAACTCTTGCATAATCAAACCATAACTAATTTGATCCAAACCAGCACCTCCATATTCTTCAGGAATATATGGTCCAAAAGCTCCGATACTAGCTAAGCCTTTAACCATTTCTTGAGGGAATTCTGCTTTCTGACAAGCCTCTTCTATAATTGGTGATATATCGCGTTTTACCCATTCTTGAGCTGCCTCACGAATTAAAATATGTTCTTCGGTAAGTAATTCATCTAGATTATAATAATCAGGTGTTTGAAATAAATCTTGTGCCATTTTTTAAGGTTTTTAATAAAAGTACAAATTTACTTTTTTTAATTCAGATTTCTAAAATCAAAATCAATTTTTTAAAATACCTTTGCAGTAATGCGATTTACTTATACCAAACAAGAAAAATTAAAAAAAAGAACGTTACTTAAAGAACTTTTCGAAAACGGAAAAGCACGTACTGTTTTTCCTATTCGTATGATTTATTTAAAAAAAGAACACTTAGGTGATTTTCCTATACAAGCAAGTGTTTCGGTTTCTAAACGAAATTTTAAACGTGCTGTAGATCGCAATCGTATTAAACGCCTAATGCGTGAAGCATATCGTTTGAACAAGCATTTTTTATACGAAAATTTAGAAAATAAGTATATTATAATGTTTATTTATCTTTCTAAAAAAGAGGAATCGTTTCCATATATTGAAAAAAAATTTAAACAATTAATGCAATCTTTTTTAGATAAAATTAACGAATAGTATCTAAATTGCAAACAAAAAATAACTAGAATGAATACACAAAAAAGACCTTTAATATTAGTTAGTAACGACGATGGTATTACTGCTCCAGGAATTAGAGCTTTAATACAAGTTATGAATGAAATTGGCGATGTAGTTGTTGTAGCACCTGATAGTCCGCAAAGCGGAAAAGGACACGCAATTACTTTGGATGCAATTTTAGAATGCAAACCTGTTACTATTGACGAAGGCGAACAAATAGAATACAGTTGCTCTGGCACACCAGCAGATTGTGTTAAAATTGCAAAGCACGAAATTTTAAACCGCAAACCAGATTTATGTGTTTCTGGTATTAATCACGGTTCAAACGCATCGATAAACGTAGTGTATTCTGGTACAATGAGTGCTGCTATTGAAGCAGGAATTGAAGGTATTCCTGCAATTGGTTTTTCGCTTTTAGATTATTCTTGGAAAGCAAATTTTGAAAATTTAAAACCGTTTATCAAGCAAATTACTACTAAAGTGCTAAACGAAGGCTTACCTGATGGTGTTATTTTAAATGTAAATTTTCCGAAAACAGAAAATATAAACGGTGTTAAAATTTGCAGACAAGCTCGTGCTGTTTGGAAAGAGGAATTTGAAAAAAGAACCAATCCACAAGGCAAAGAATACTATTGGTTAACAGGTGTTTTTGACAATTTAGATAAAGGCGAAGATACCGATATCTATGCTTTAGAACAAGATTTTATTTCGGTAGTTCCTGTAAAATTTGATTTAACAGCACATCATTTTATTCAAAATTTGAATAGTTGGTTTTAACAGAAATCACTATTCAATTTGAGTTAAACGTAAGGTGTTTACCATTCCTTTTTCGTTTACAGGCATAGAGGATAGCGTAATTACTAAATCATTTTTTTTAGCATATCCAGTTTCTACGGCACTTTTAATAAGATGTTCTACGGTTAAATCGGTAGATTCCATTTTGTCGTAATAGAATGCTTTAACTCCCCAAAGTAAATTTAAACGAGATAAAATCCGTTTGTTAGAGGTATAAGCAAGTATATTTGCATTTGGTCGCCAAGCCGAAATCTGAAATGCTGTATAACCACTATTTGTTAAGGTTTGAATTGCCTTTGCCGAAACATCATCTGCCATTAAAGCTGCATGATAACAAACCGATTTGGTAATATATCTATCCGTTTTAATATGTGGTGCTTTTTTTGGTACAGAAATTCTAGAGGAATTTTCTACTTTTTCAATAATTCTACGCATTTGTTGGATAACACCTACTGGATATTTTCCAACCGATGTTTCTCCAGATAACATTACTGCATCTGCTCCATCCATAATTGAATTTGCAACATCGTTTACTTCTGCTCGTGTGGGAACGGTGTTTTCTATCATGGTTTCCATCATTTGTGTAGCAATAATTACGGGTATTCTAGCCGATTTTGCTTTATCAACTAGCATTTTTTGAATTAAAGGTACTTCTTCCATAGGTAATTCTACACCTAAATCACCACGTGCAACCATTAAACCATCGCAATGTTTTACAATTTTATCAATGTTATTTATAGCTTCTGGTTTTTCAATTTTTGCAATAATTGGTATTTTTACAGGAGAATGTACTTCGATTAATTTTTTTAGTTGCTTTAAATCTTTTGGTTTTCTAACAAAGGATAATGCAATCCAATCTACTTCTATCTCAATGGCAAAAATGGCATCTGCAATGTCTTTTTGGGTTAATGCAGGTTGTGAAATTTTTGTGTTAGGTAAATTAACTCCTTTTTTAGAGTTTAAAATACCTCCAACCAATACTTTTGTAGTTACGTTATCGATACCATTGGTTTCGATAACTTCAAATTTTAATTTTCCGTCATCTACTAAGATAAATTCTCCTACTTTTACATCTTGTGGAAATTGCTGATAAGTCATATACGCCTTTTCGACTGTACCTTTACACTCTTGCGTAGTAAAAGTAAATGTTGCTCCGTTTTTTAATAAAACGCCTTCACCCATATCGCCAACACGAAGTTTAGGACCTTGTAAATCTGCAAGAATTGCTACATTATGTTCTAATCGTTCGTTCATTTCACGGATGTCTTTAACCATACGTTTTACATTGTCGTAATTTGCATGTGAAAAATTTATTCTAAAAACATTAACTCCTGCAATACTCATTTTTTCTATCATTTCGGCAGAATCACAAGCTGGACCTAGTGTTGCTACTATTTTTGTTTTTTTAGTTGTTGCCATTTGTTTAGTAAATTAAGTTGGTTTTGGACTTTAATAATAAAGGATTAATGCGATAACATACTTGTACACCATCTATTGTTTGGATATTTTGAATAATTTTTTCTATTTTTTGAGGCGTATATTCTCCTTCAATTTTTAAAAAATAATCCACTTCTTTTTTTTCTGGTATTAATGTGTAAGTACTATATAAAGAGTCAAATAAGTTAAAGGCATCTTTTGTTATTTTTTCTTCTATTATTTGTTTGTTTGTAAGCAAGGACCAAAAGTCAAATGTTTTTGAATTTTCAAAGTCATAAATAGAAAATGCAGCTTTATTTTTAGCAAAATTCAGTACTTTTTTATTTCTTCTTAAAGCAATATTAAATAGTTTATTAATTCTAAAAGCAAGGTGATAATCCTCTAAAACACTAGTAATTCCTATTAAGGTATAATCGTGTTCAATTTCTAATTTTAATATGTGCTTTTTTTGTTTCATACTTACTTTTACAAAAGTATTGCTTTTTTGATGATAATCGGAAGTATATTTTTAAATCCTCCTTAAAATTGCTTTTTCGCTCACCAAAAACTAGGAAAAATATTTTTGGTTTTTTATGTTTACCTTTAATAAAAAGCACCATTAATAAGTAAATATTAAAATCAAAAAAAGAGGAGAAAATTTACCTTATTAGTACTATTATTAGCACTTTTGCCCAAGCACAAACCGCAACCGTATTTATGGATAATATTTCATTATTTAATCCTTACGAAATGTTTTTAGAAAGTAATTTAATGATTTAACCAAAAAACTCAAAGGTTTTCGTAACGAAAACCTTTGCGGATTTTAAGGTTTACAGGAAATGTAAATACACATTACAAAAATGCAACGGTATATATTCAAGAAATAAAAGATTTAAAAAAGCGTAGTTATATCTTAAATGTAAGTACAGGTTTTAAAGCG
>CAYOWM010000071.1:0-7053 GCA_964407635.1 uncultured Flavobacteriaceae bacterium | reverse complement strand
GGAAACGTACTATTGCCTCGCAAATGAGCGATGCACAACTAGAACGTACTAATGTGCGAATAAGCAATTCGGATAATAAAGAAATTTTTACTGCAAATGGTGAAGTTATTAAATTTGATGGGTTTTTAAAAGTATATTTAGAAGGTAACGATAATGAAGAGGAAGAACAAGCTGGAATGCTACCTAAATTAAGTATTAATGAAGCCTTAAATTACAATTACATCCAAGCAACCGAACGATATACTAGACCAAAAGGTAGATACACCGAAGCATCACTAGTAAAACGTATGGAGGAATTAGGTATTGGAAGACCATCTACTTATGCTCCAACAATTTCAACTATTCAAAGACGTAATTATGTTGAAAAATCAAATATAGAAGGTACAGAAAGAAAATTTAACCAATTAACCATTCAAAATGGTACATTACAAACCAAAACACTTTCTGAAAACACTGGTGCTTCAAAAGGAAAACTAATTCCAACAGATATTGGT
Organism: uncultured Flavobacteriaceae bacterium; assembly: GCA_964407635.1. Taxonomy (GTDB): domain Bacteria; phylum Bacteroidota; class Bacteroidia; order Flavobacteriales; family Flavobacteriaceae; genus S010-17. Next base: position 6,559 of record CAYOWM010000071.1, on the reverse strand, counting down.
ATGATTGTTACCGATTTTTTAGTAAGCAATTTTAATACTATTTTAGATTACGGATTTACCGCAAAAGTAGAAGAAGATTTTGACGAAATAGCTCTAGGACATGAAAATTGGATAAATACTATCAAAAATTTTTATAAAGAATTCCATTTAATTGTTGAGGATGTAAAAGAAAATGCCGAAAGAGAATCAGGCGAACGTATTTTAGGAAAAGACCCAAAAACAGGAAAAACCATTTTAGTAAGACTTGGTAGATTTGGTGCAATGGCACAAATTGGCGATAGAGAGGATGAAAACAAAATTTTTGCCAGTCTAAACCCAAACCAAAATTTATCTAACATAACCTTAGAAGAAGCTTTGGATTTATTTTTACTTCCTAAAAATTTAGGTAATTATAAAAATAAAGAAGTAATCGTTGCAAACGGACGATTTGGACCATACGTTAAATTTGATAGTAAATTCGTATCCCTTCCTAAAGGAACAGATCCTTTAAAAATTAGCCTTGATGAAGCAATACATTTAATTGAAGAAAAACGAAAAGCAGATGCACCAATTGCTACTTACGAAGGAATGCCTGTACAAAAAGGCGTTGGACGATTTGGTCCTTTTATAAAATGGAATGGTACATTTATCAATGTAAATAAAAAATACGATTTTGATAACTTAAGTCAAGCAGATATTATAGATTTAATCGAAACCAAAAAACAAAAAGATATTGATAAAATCATTCATAATTGGGAAGAAGAAGGAATTCGCGTAGAAAAAGCAAGATGGAAACGTTTTAACATCATACAAGGTAAAGTCAAAATAGAATTACCAAAAACTACCGATGCAGAAGCTTTAACTCTAAAACAAGTTAAAGCAATTATCGAAAAAAATACTAAAAAGAAAAAAACAACAAGAAAAAAGAAAACTACTAAGAAAAAATAATTTTTTTTTGTAACTTTGCTAAACTCTCCCTCAAGTTTAATAAAATAAAAAAATGGACTTTAGTTTTTTTGAACCTGTATCAACAAATGTCTTAGAGCAATTATATTCTTTTGCAGAAGTACGGCTTGGTACGAAAATAACCATTCATACAAAAAACCATTTTCCTGAAATTACAAAAAACACCAAAATTGCTTTATTATCCGTTTCGGAATCGAGAGATGCTGTAAATAACGATTTTACAGGAAGTAATTTTGCAGAAATCCGAAAAGAATTTTATAAACTATTTACAGGAAATTGGCATACTGAAATTGTAGATTTAGGTACTATAAAACAAGGAAATACTGTTAATGATACGCATTTTGCAGTAAAAGAAGCAACTACCTATTTACTACAAAACAACATTATACCAATACTTATTGGTGGAAGTCAAGCCTTAACATATTCTATGTACAGAGCGTATGATAAATTAGAACAAACTGTAAATTTAGTGTCTATTGATAATAAATTTGACTTAGAGAATATGGATTTACCTTTAAGTTCTAGAAATTATCTAAGTAAAATTGTAATGAATGAACCAAATAATCTATTTAATTTTAGCAATATTGGTTACCAAACTTTCTTTAATTCGCAAGATGAAATAGATTTACTAGAAAAATTATATTTTGACAGTTTTAGATTAGGCGAAGTAAACAAAGACCTAAAAATAGTAGAACCAATATTAAGAGATGCCGATTTAGTTAGTATAGATTTAAGTGCTTTAAGAAAAACCGAAGCACCTGCAAACAACAACACCACACCAAATGGATTTTACGGTGAGGAAATGTGTGCTATAATGCGATATGCAGGACTAAGCGACAAAGTATCTGCAATCGGAATATTTGAATATAACAATACGTTAGATGACCGAAACCAAACCGCACAATTAATTGCTCAAATGATTTGGTATTTTATCGAAGGTGTTAATTATAGAACCAATGAATATCCATTTAAATCAAAAAAAGAATACCTAAAATACATTGTACCTATTGATAATGACGTTATAAATTTTTATAAAAGTAACTTAAGTAACCGATGGTGGATGGAAATAATTGACAATAAATTTAAAAAAGAAACGTTAATACCATGTACCTATGACGACTATTTAGAAGCGAATAAGCAAGTAATACCTGAAAGATGGTGGAAAACTTTAAGAAAATTAACATAATTTTATAATAAAGTGTTATTTTTGTCGTTTCAGATAAAGTTAAATAAAAAAAAAGTACATAGAATTGTGTATTTAAAAAAATATTAATAGGTTTACGCCCTGAAAAAGTACCTTATAAAAGTAAGGTGTATTTTTAATAAAAGATAAATAAATCAAACAAATGAAATACGAAGTATTTAAAAAGACTAAGAGAAACTTTACTTATGGTAAAATGGTTGTTATTTTTTTACTAGCAACTTTTATTTATAGTTGTAAATCTAATGATCGAGGTGAATTAGTAGGAATATCTGCTAAACGAAAATTCTTTTCAGAGAGACCATACGGAACTGTGTTGATTCCTGGCGGAGCATTTACTATGGGTAAGCAAGATGAAGATGTTGCAGGATCGTTAAGTACACCAAGAAGAACCGTTACAGTTCGTCCTGTATATATGGATGAAACCGAAATTACCAATAGCGAATACCGTCAGTTTGTATTTTGGGTACGTGATTCTATCATCCGAACTAAATTAGCAATTTTAGCTGACGAAGTTGGCGATGGTGGTGCAAGTGAGGAAGGAGCAGGTTCTTTAGCAAAGTATAAATTTAAAGATTCTACTAGTAACGGTGGTGTCTATTATAAATATATGATGGATAACTATGGTAGCTTAGGTGATGTTAATTCTCCTACGGAAGGTAGATTTTTAAATTGGGAAGAGGATTTAATATTCGATACAAATGAATTTCCAGATGCAAACTACACCGAAGTAATGGATAGTATGTATTTACATACAACAGAAACATTTGATGGTAAACGAATTTTAGATGCTTCAAAAATTAATTATAGATACTATACATTTGACAATGAAGAAGCAGCAAGACACAAAGGGAAAGACAGAAAAGATTATATCAAACCGCATGACTTAAATATCTATCCTGACACTACAGTTTGGGTAAAAGACTTTAATTATTCGTACAACGATCCAATGCATCAAGATTATTTTTCGCACCAAGCGTATAATGATTATCCTGTTGTTGGTGTAAATTGGGCACAAGCAAATGCTTTTTGTGATTGGAGAACCAAACTGAAAAACGATTATATTTCTAGCAAAAAGAAACCAGGAGTACGACAACCACACTTTAGACTTCCATCAGAAGCAGAATGGGAATTTGCAGCTCGTGGTGGTTATGAATTTGCTAAATACCCTTGGGGAGGACCTTATACGTTTAGTGATAGAGGATGTTTCCTAGCAAACTTTAAACCACAACGTGGAGATTACGCTTTAGATGGTGCTTTATACACTATGGAAGCAAGATCATACAATCCAAATGGTTATGGTTTATACAATATGGCAGGTAATGTGTCCGAATGGACTAATACTGGTTATAATCCAGCATCCTATTATGTAGAATCAACTATGAATCCAAACGTAGAGGATACTAAAAATCACAGAAAAGTAATTCGTGGTGGTTCTTGGAAAGATGTCGCTTATTTCTTAGAAGTAAGTACAAGAGACTTTGAGTATGGTGATTCAGCGAGAAGTTATATCGGATTTAGAACCGTACAAGACTACTTAGGTAAAACAATAAACTAAAAAATCAATATTAATTTAAAAAACTTTAAAAATTTAGAATTATGGCAAAATCAGGAAAATTAAAAAAAAGAATATTTCACATGGCATATAGCCTTGGTGCATCTGTAGTAATCTTAGGAGCACTTGGTAAAATTATGCACATGCCAATCTTAGGAATACCTGGAGGAACTCTTTTAACTGTAGGTTTAGTTGTGGAAGCTCTTATTTTTGCATTATCTGCATTTGAAAAACTAGAAGATGAATTAGATTGGTCTTTAGTATATCCTGAATTAGCAGGAGGAACTGCAAACGAAAAAGATGCAAAAGGAGCTCAAGATTCTCAAGGATTGTTATCTCAAAAATTAGATGATATGCTTAAAACGGCTGGATTAGATGCTAATTTAATGTCTAGCTTATCTAGAAGTATTCAAAATTTTAGCGGTGCAGCTGAAACTATTGCTCCAGCGGTAGATTCAATAGCTTCAACCACAAAATATAGCGAACAATTAGCTCTTGCAGCTAGTCAAATGGAATCTTTAAATAGCTTATATAAAGTACAAATTGACAGCACAAGTCGTCAAGCAGAAATTAACGAACATGTTGCACAAAATGCAGCTGCTTTAAAAGAACAAATGCAATCGTTAACTAGTAATTTATCTTCATTAAATGGAGTTTATGGCGGAATGTTATCTGCAATGTCTAACAAATAATAATTATTTTTATAATTAATTAAAACTTAAATTTATGGCAGGAGGAAAATTATCCGCAAGACAGAAAATGATTAACCTAATGTATTTAGTATTTATCGCAATGCTAGCAATGCAAATGGGTAAAAAAGTATTGTCTGCCTTCGGTAGAATGAACGAAACTTTTGAAGAAACAATTGTTACTACTACAGCAGCTAATAACAAAACTTTACAACAATTAGAAGGTCTAAAAAATGACCAACCAGAACAATACACCGCTATTTATGAAAAAGCGACTCAATTACACCAATTATCTAATGATTTTAATAGCTATTTAGATGGTGTAAAAGCTACTTTTTTAAAAGGAAATGCTAAAAATCCTAAAGATTATGAAGCAATGAGTGGTTCTAACCTTATAGATGAATTATTTTTTAAAGATGGTAAAGAAACCGCTAAAGGAAAGGAATTTGTACATAAAATTGAATCGTATAGAGAAAATGTTTTAAAATTATTAGGTGCGGATGGCCCTAAAGAAATTATAGATAAAGTAAAAAAACGATTTGATACAAGTCCAGAAAAACACGGTAAAAAAGGCGTAGAACCTTGGCTAGAAAGTAGATTTGAAGGATTTCCTTTAATATCATCAATATCGGCTGTTTCAAAAATGCAAACGGATGTTAACGCAACAGAAAATGAATTTTACACCAAATCAATTGGTGGTAAAATGAAAAAAACGCTTTCGATGACTAATTACGATGCTATGGTAGTTTTTGAGAAAAATGCATACTATCCTGGTGAGCAATTATCTGGTAAAATTGTATTGGGTAAAAATGATCCAACAATTAGAGCATCTAAAGTTATCGTTAATGGTGGTAAAGTACCTGAAGATAGAATTAAAGCAGGTCAAGTAATACTTGCTGGTTCCGCTGGTAATGTAGGAGAACACGAAATAAAAGGAACATTCTACTTTAACGAGGATGGTAAAGAAATTCCTATTGAAATCGTTGGTGGTAAATATTCGGTAATTCCAAGACCTAATGAAGCAATTATATCTGCGGATAAAATGAATGTAGTATATCGTGGTGTACCAAACCCATTATCTATTTCAATTCCTGGTTTACCTAACAATAAAGTAAATGCTAGTGCTCCTGGTTTAAAATCTGTTGGGAACGGAAAGTATGTAATGAATGCTCCTGCACAACGTAATGTAAAAATTAGTGTTTCTGGTAAATTGCCAAACGGACAAATGGTTAATTCAAGTAAAACGTTTAGAGTAAAAGATATTCCTTCGCCTACTGGTACAATCCGTAGCCAAGATGGCTATCAAAAAATGTCTAAATCTAGTTTAGCAAAATCTACCGTTGGTGCTGTATTAAAAGACTTTGTTTTTGACTTAGATTTATATGTATCTGAATTTAAAATAAAAGTTCCAGGAAAACCAACCATTAAATGCAATGGAACAAGGTTTAATACTGCTGCAAAAAGAGCAATTCAAAAATCAAAAAGAGGTGATGCAATTATCATTTTTGATATAAAAGCAAAATTAAAAGGAAACAGTTCCTATCATCTTAAAAAGACATCACAGGTAACTGTTGAAATTACAAGTTAATAAATATTATACGTTATGAGTTTTAAAAATAGGATTTTTATTCTGTCATTCTTGTTATTGACTATATTAGTTAATGCACAAGCAAATTTATTGAATGCAGTTATCCCAGAAGAAGTTGGTGTTAAAACAGACGAGCAATTGGCTGCGGACAACGACAAACCACTTCCGTATGGATATATAGATGATAGAGATATATTATGGTCTAAAATGGTATGGGAATATATGGATTTAAATGAAAAAATAAATCTGCCTTTTTATTATCCTGCAGACACTAGTAATATCGATGCAAACAGACGCTCGTTGTTTGACACTTTATTGAGAGGTATTAAAAGTGGTGAAATTACCGATGTGTATGACGATTCGTACTTTACACAACGTCTAACTAAAAAAGAAATATTGACTTCATTGGTTAAAATTGATACAACAGATGCTGGTATTGAAAAATTAAATTTTGGTGAACCACTATTACCTGAAGATATTAATATCCGAAACTTATATTCCAGAGATATTGAAGCGTTTCGTTTAAAAGGTTTATTTTACTTTGATAAAAGACAAGGTGAATTAAAGTACCGACTTTTAGG
>CAYOWM010000070.1:0-7059 GCA_964407635.1 uncultured Flavobacteriaceae bacterium | reverse complement strand
CCTTTCTTAACTTTTGCAACTCAAAATCCGATAGAGCAAGAAGGAACTTATCCTTTGCCCGAAGCACAATTAGACCGTTTTTTGTTTAAAATTGAAGTAGATTATCCTACTTTAGAGGAGGAATTTGAAATAATCGAAACCCATCACAACCGAAAACAAGAAAAAACTTCTTTAGTAAAAGGAATTGTTACAGCAGCACAGATTACTAAATTTCAAAAACAAGTATCCGATGTTTTGGTAGAAAAAAACTTGCTAAATTATATCGGAAAATTAGTACATGCAACACGTGAAAATCCGTTTTTATATTTAGGAGCATCACCAAGAGCATCACTAGCAATTTTACAAGCATCTAAAGCTTTTGCAGCAATGCAAGGTCGTGATTTTGTAACGCCAGACGATATTAAACGCAGTGCAATACCTGTATTACAACATCGTGTGATTGTAACGCCTGAACGTGAAATGGAAGGCGTAACAAGCAAACAAATTATAAAAGGAATGTTAGAAACCATTGAAATACCAAGGTAATTAAAAAATATAAAAAGCCTAGATTAAGCAATATGTTTAAAAAATTATATTTAGAAAAAAACTTTTTTTACTTCTTTGGAGGTTTAATCGTGTTGTTTATCATTGGCTATGTTTATGCTCCGTTTTTTTCGGTAGCAAAAATATTGGTTTTGGCTTTGTTTGTTTTAACAATTTTGGATATTATTTCGTTATTTTTTGTAAAAAAAGGTATTTCAGCAGTACGTGTATTGCCTGAAAAATTTTCAAATGGCGATGAAAATCCAATAGAAATCCACTTGAAAAATTATTATACGTTTCCTGTTTCGGTAAGTGTAATTGACGAAATTCCGTTTCAATTTCAAAAAAGAGATTTTGAAATTTTGCAAAAAATAAAAGCATCTTCCGAAAAAGTACTACAATACCAATTACGACCAACCGAACGTGGTGAATATCATTTTGGCAAACTAATTGTCTATGTTAAAAGTCCGCTTAAATTAGTGGCAAAACGCTTCCATTTTGATGATAATAAAATGATTCCTACCTATCCATCGTTTATGCAATTACGTAAATTTGATTTAATGGCATTGGCATTTCGTAACGATTACGGAATTAAAAAAATCCGTAGAATTGGTCATACTATGGAATTTGAACAAATTAAAGAATACGTTCTTGGTGATGATATCCGAACCATAAACTGGAAAGCAACAGCCAAACGAAACCAATTAATGGTAAATCAGTTTCAAGATGAAAAAGCACAACCAATTTATTCGATTATTGATAAAGGTCGTGTTATGAAAATGCCATTTAACGGATTAAGTTTATTGGATTATGCAATCAATTCCACTTTAGTGATAAGTAATATTACACTAAAAAAGCAAGATAAAGCAGGAATGTTATGCTTTTCAAAAAAAATAGAAAATAGAGTAGTAGCCGAGCGTCGCTCTAGCCAAATGAATTTAATTTTAGAAGCACTTTATAACGTAAAAACCGATTTTAAAGAATCGGATTTTGGCGTACTTTATGGCGATATAAAGCGTAATATCAAGCATCGTAGTTTATTGTTTTTATATACCAATTTTGAAACACTAGATGGTTTAGATAGACAATTAGGATATTTACAAGCCATTGCTAAAAATCACGTTTTGGTAGTGATTTTCTTTATAAATACCGAGTTAGAGGATTTAATAAACAAAGAAGTATCCGAAGTTAAAGAAATTTACCACCAAACAATTGCCGAAAAATTTACCTATGAAAAACGTTTAATTGTAAAAGAATTAAAACGACGAGGTGTGTATTCAATCTTAACCAAACCAAATAATTTAACCGTAGATGTTATTAATAAATATTTAGAATTTAAAGCAAAAGGGATTATTTAGTTTGTATACCACATTTTTCCAAAAGAAAAATGTCCGATGCTAGATAATTTTCCTGATTTATAGAATTTCCATTCACCAATTTTTAATCTTTTATACCAAATGGATTTATTTTGAACTAAAAAATGGATGCTTTTGGTATTGTAATGGTCGAAAGTTTTATAAAATATAATCTAAATTTGCAATTTGGTTTTTTGAAAGCGAATTGGATAAATTAAATTCTATTTTTTGCATAAATGCAGAAATAGTACAAAAATGCAATAATAACAACATAAATTGCAATAATAGTTATAGGATTTGCAAAAATAGTACAAAACGATACACGATATTTTCGTTATTTTTACACATATATTAATCATTAAAATTAAAATTATGAAAATTACAAAAAAAGTAACTTTGGTATTGTCTATTTTATTTTTAGTATCTTTTACTAATAAAGGATCTAAAAAAATGCATTACAATACCGCAAAAAAGCAAAGAATTTTTAGAGCAATTTCTAAAAATAAAAAGGCAATGCAAAGTCTTAAAAAAATTAAGTATGCTAAAGTAAGAAATGCAATTAAAGAAAATATTGCTATTTTTTATGCAATGTCTAAGAGCGATCAAGACTATGCTTTGCATATCGGAATTTCTGGATTGTTTAAAAGTAAATATATCAATAAACAAGAGGTTGGTATATTGACTAATTTATTGTTACGTAAAAAAGGTCTTAATCGAGAATATCTTACACGTATTAAATCTAAAAAGTATTCTACAGAAATAGCAAATGCTACTATTTTGGAAATTACACAGGCATATTTAGATTATTTAAACAAAAAACATAAGGTATCTACACGAGGTTCTTTTGGTAGAGCAGTTGGTTCTTTTATTGGTGCAGCAGCTGGAATTGGAACAGGTTTACTTGTAGGTCCACCTCCTTTAAATCCTGCTGCAGTTGTAGGTCTTGGTATATTAGGAGCAAAAGTTGGTGGAGATATTGGTGATGCTGCAGGTGATGCTGCATCTTCTGGCAAGGATGGTGATAAAGATGGTGATAAAAACGATGATAATGAAGAAGATGGTGGTGATGAAGATAATACTACTCCTGTTAATGGTGAAAGTGGAAATAATTGTGTAGGTTATCCGTTTACGCCTCCAAATAATTAGAATATTAACAAAGTATAATTTATCTTATCCTAAATTATAAAAATGGATAAAATGATAAATAGTTTTTAAGCGAATCAGATAATTCTGATTCGCTTTTTTATGAAATAATATTTTATATTTCTTAAAATTTTGTAGATTGTTTCAAAAAAAAACAAAAATAAATGCTAATTCCTACTGTAATAACTTAATAAAGTGTGTAAATTTGCAAAATCACAAAACTAAAAAAAGGGGTTAAAATGACAGATGTAGTTTCTAAGAATAGTACTAAAACACTTTACGATTATCAGCAAAGAGCCTTACAAGCTATTTTAGATAAAATTGAAGAATTGCCAGATTATTATAATATGGTGTATCAATTGCCTACTGGTGGAGGAAAAACAGTAATTTTTTCAGAAATTGCACGACGTTATATCCAAAAATATAACAAAAAAGTACTTATTTTAACACATAGAGTAGAATTGTATAAGCAAACTTCAAAAATGCTTACCGAATTTAATGTGAAAAATAAAGTAATTAATAGCGAAGTTAAAGAACTACCAGACCAAGATAAATATATGTGTTTTGTGGCAATGGTAGAAACACTAAATAATAGACTTAAAGAAGAAAAAATTGAGTTAAAAGATATTGGTTTAGTTATTATTGACGAAGCTCATTACAATTCGTTTAGAAAATTATTTAAATATTTTGAAAAATGTTTCATTTTAGGAGTAACAGCAACTCCGTTAAGTTCTAATATCGAAACACCAATGAAAGATATTTATCACGAGCTTTTAGTTGGTGAATCCATAAGTTCGTTAATAAAAAACGGATTTTTAGCAGAAGCAATTCCATATACTTTTAATGTAGGTTTAACCTCTTTAAAAGTTGGTATGAATGGTGATTATACCGTAAAATCATCCGAAGAATTATACATAAACCAGTTAATGCAAAGCAAACTTTTAGCAGCTTACGAACAAGTAGCAAAAGGAACAAAAACCTTAATTTTTAATAACGGAATCCGAACTTCGTGGTATGTATATGATACTTTTAAAGAAGCAGGTTATAATGTAAAAAACTTAGATAGCACCGTTGGAAAACAAGAGCGTAAAGAAATTTTAGAATGGTTTAAAAACACACCAGATGCAGTACTTACTTCTGTTGGTATTTTAACCACAGGTTTTGATGAACCATCTATCGAAACTATTATTATGAATCGTGCAACCAAGTCATTAGCTTTGTATTTTCAAATGATTGGTCGTGGATCTCGTGTTCTTGGCAATAAAAAATCATTTAATTTAATTGATTTAGGAAACAATATTGCTAGATTTGGTCCTTGGACTGCAGATGTAGATTGGCGTCAAATTTTTAGAGCACCAAATTATTTCTTAGAAAATATTGCAAATGATGAGGATTTAGAGCGTAATTTTGTATATCAAATGCCTGAAGATATCCGTAAACAATTTGCTAAATCTAAAGAGGTGTCTTTTGATATTAAAGCAGAATACGATAGAGTTTTAAAATTAGGATTGAAATCTAAAACTGCTTTAGATAATTCTTTGGAGCAACACGTTAAAATTTGTGTAGAAAATAGCGAGGATGTTTTTGATGCTTGGACACTAATGAAACTTTTAGATGACGATATTAAACATCGTGTAAAACAATACTCCTTTTGTATTATAAAAAATACACGTAACTATGTAAAGTGGTTAGAAGATGACTATAAACGACAATTGCGAACCAAAATTTCTCAAGCGATTGATTAGTAAAAAGTATTAGATTTTTAACGACTCACCAATATTTAATAGTATTAATTCTTTATTTTTTGCTTTGAATTTAGCAATAGCATTCTTATGGTTAATTTCAATATAGCCAAAAGTATCAAAATGATAACCAAGTATTTTATTACATTCGATAAAATCGGAAGCATGTATTGCTGCATCAATTCCCATGGTAAAATTATCACCAATTGGTAAAATTGCCAAATCTAGTTTATATTGTAACGGAATAAGTTTCATATCCATTGTTAAAGCAGTATCACCAGCAATGTAAATAGTATTTTTAGGTGTTTCAATAATAAAACCAGCAGGATTTCCACCATACGAGCCATCGGCAAAAGAACTGGTGTGTATTGCATTTGTCATACTTAATTTACCAAAATCAAACTGCCAACTTCCACCGTGATTCATAGGATGTCCTTCTATGTCTAAAGCAGTATAATAATTTACAATTTCAAAATTTGAAACTATTTTAGCACCAGTATTTTTAGCAATTTTTGCAGCATCTAAAATATGATCTTGATGTGCATGCGTTACTAAAATGTAGTCTGCTTTAAGCGAATTAATATCGATATGTTTTGCCTTTTCATTTCCTGTAATAAACGGATCTACTATAATGTTTATTTCGTCAATTTCAATAAGTAATGAAGCGTGTCCTAAAAATGTAATTTTCATAAGATTTGTTTTGGTAAAAGTATAAAAAAAACCGCAAAAATTAATTTGCGGTTAAAAAAAAACTACAATTAAATAAATTAATTTAATTTGTAACCAACAACTTTATTATTACCCTCTTTGCTGTTAATATTTACAAAATAGGTAGTTTTTTTCCCACTTGAAAATTGAAATTCTCCCACATATCGTATCATGCTTATTTTTGCATTCTCATCGCTTGTTTTACCTATTTTATATATTTGGTAATCCGTTATTTTTCCCATATTTTTTTCTAAGGAAGCAATATATTTTTTCATCTTTAAACCAAAATTTGTTGCTTTGATGTATTTTTTGTCTATTAGATTATCTAATTTTAAAAACCGATGTTTTACAAAACTTTCTGAAAATGCTATGGCAGTATTTGCTTTTTTGTCTATAAGATTTAATAAATTTTTATCAAAAGAAAAGAAAGAAGTATCTTTGTCTTTTATAAATTGAACATTTATTTCATCGTATTTTTTCTTTTCTTTTTCGGTAAAATTATGATATGCAATTCGTGCCATATTTGCCGATGCTTGGCCAAATTTCATAGTATCCATCATTTTGCAATCGCTAACTTTAATAGTAAAATTTGTTATGGCTTTTCGGTTTTTATTGGTGTGAAACCCTTTTGAATATGCAACTTTTGCATGATAAATAGTTGCAATTTGGTCTAGAACTTTTTGTTCGTTTTCACTAGCACAGCTAATTAAAACGATAACGCTTAATAATGTAATTAAATAATTTTTCATGATTTATGGATTTATAATGATTTGTGAATATTCTTTTTTGATAAAATTAGCAACTTCTGTTTCGATTTCTTTCATTTTTTTGTGTAATAGAAACCAGTAAAGTATCACAGGAATTAAAATTCCTAATGCAATAAATGATAGGGTAAAAATGATTTGAATAGCTAAACTTGGAAAACCTCCTGCTATAATAATTTTGTCTTTTGTAGGCATGATGTTTGCTCCGATTATTTTTGTTTTTGCAACTGCAATAACGTATTTTCCTTTCATTTTTACCGTGTATTTATCACTGAAATGATTTGTTAGTGTTTTTTTTAACTCCTCTAAGTTAATCGAGTTTTCTTGGATGTTTAATTTCATAATTTATTTTTAATAATTAAAGATTAGTTAGTACATTTATTTTATATGTAATTGTTTTGGTTAAGTCTATATTTTTTAATGTAATCGATGGTGTTTTCTCTTCAGAACTTAATTTGTAGGTAATTTTTTTATCCGATTCCTTCATTATTTTTTTTGTCTTACCATTAATAATCAATTCGCATTTTGCATTGCCATTAATTCTTTCGGCAACGACAAAATACTTTTTTGTGCAAGAATTTGCGATAGTTAATGAAATGCTTTGTTTGGGATTTAAATTGCCTTTTTTAGGAGTATCTGTTCCATATAATAAGGAATTAGAATTTCCATAAACAATTAATGAATATTCTAGCTTTAAATTATCCGAAAGATTAATTAATTCTATTTTTATATTTTTATTTTTTACTTTAAATAGTTCTTTTTAAATTTGTTTATTATTTTTTTTAGTATCTATAAACAAATTTTCTTTTAATATTTTATTTATAT